>JAYRRV010000126.1:0-5493 GCA_041909955.1 Candidatus Altimarinota bacterium | reverse complement strand
TCGCCGAACGCACGATGGCGTTGGGGTCTTTCAAAAATCCACCGGCCACGCACGGCTGGCCCAGGAGGTCCTTTCCTGAACTGTCGCAGCCGACGCTGAAAATCCTGACGAGGTCTCCGGAAAGTCCTATCACGGCGAGACCAATGATCGCGTACATGATATTGCGTTTTTGTGTCGTGTACTCTTCCTCGTTTCCCTGCGCGATGACCATCCGGACGCCCGCGTAGACCATAAGTCCGATGGCGACGGCGCCGATGACGTAGCGGAGGTTGTTGACTACCGCCACTACGAGGTTGTTGAATTTCTGATCTGCGGTTGTACCGCTCACGGTGGGCAGATTCGAGTAGCTTCCGCTTCCCGGCAAAGGCAGAAGGTCCGTGCTGCTTGCCGCCGGAGTGTCCTCCGCCGAAACAAGGGGGGCAACGTTCATCAACATGGCGAGCATGAGCGCAAAAGCGACCAAAAATTGTTTTAAAGTTTTCATGCGGGCTCGGTACACATAAAATTATCTTTTTATTATAGCAGAAAAGGCCCGATTATGCAAAGGATGCCCTTGCCCCAAATACTTCGTCCCCATGTGGGACGGCTGAAATGAATAATTTCCTTGCCTTCAACGAATAAAAGGACTATATTTCTTTTCGTTTCCGGGGCTTTTTAACTGCACAATTTTTCTTTCCGCCATGTCAGAACATAAACCTGAATCCAAAAGAAATCCCATTCTCGGCTACTTCCAGGACAGCTTCGAAGAGCTCAAAAAGGTCACCTGGCCTACAAGAAACCAGGCGATCCGCCTGACGTTTATCGTGATCGGTTTCTGTATTGTTCTTGCGCTCATTGTGGGTGTACTGGACTTCGCTTTCAACACCGGATACCGCGCACTCGTCAACTTTTCTGATAAAGTCGCTCCGGCTCCGGTTACCACACCGGTTACCTCCGACGTGGCAAGCGGCGAGCCGACCTCAACTCTGGACCTTTCAAACCTTAAGGTTGAGCCTGTTGCAAATCCTGCGTCTGCCGGATCCACTCAGCAATAATTTCCATTGAATTTAACTTTCTCGTTCTATGCCAAAGCAAGCACCCGGTACAGGCCGTCATTGGTATGTGGTCCACACCTATTCTGGGTATGAGGATGCCGTCCGTGAAGCTCTTCTCCAGCGCGTCGAGTCTCTCGGCATGCAGGATCTTATTTTTGATGTCGTTGTACCAAAAGAGACCCAGATTGTGATTAAAAAGGGTGAACCAAAGACTGAGAAAAAACGTATTTTCCCCGGTTACGTACTGGTTGATATGACTGTTACCGATGACTCCTGGTATGTTGTACGCAATACTCCGAACGTTACTGGTTTTGTTGGCTCGGGAACGACCCCTGTGCCTGTTTCTCCCGAGGAGTTCCAGCTTGTCAAGAAGCACATGGGAGAGGCCGAACCTAAGTTCAAGATCGACTTTGTTGTGGGCGACCAGGTGGTTATTCTTGACGGTCCTTTCGTGAACTACGATGGGTTGGTCAATAAGGTTGACGAGGAGAAAGGCAAGATCAAAGTTCTCATTACCATCTTTGGACGCGAAACGCCCGTTGAGCTTGATTTCACCCAGGTGAAGAAAAAATAACTCCCTCGAGGTGGAATCTTTCAGCGGGAAATGTTAGAATGATGGGCGATTTTTCTATTTCCATGAATAAGTTTACGTTATTCACGCTTTTCCTCTCTTCAATCATCGTTGTGATTGTTGCAGAGATCATGGTGAACGAGTATTTGCGAACACCTTACAGCCTGGAAGCGGCGGCAAATATTTTTCAGGCCCAACACACGGTGCAGGATGCTGGAACCGGCACCACTCAGGCAAAACAATCGGTGGTTGTGTCCTCGGGATCTTTGTCCTCCGCCCTGCTCCAGAAGGCGGGTTTTCAGAATTTCACGCTCCAGGCCGTCCCTTACGCCGGTAAGCTTCTGGACCGGATCGCTTTTGCAGATCTGAGTTTTATTCCGACCTCTGAATCTCACCTCATGAAGAATCAGGTGGCACGCGTGGCGAGTTTTTACGAATTCGCCCCGGGTTCACTCCAGTCAGCCGGGGAGGTTTATGATCTGATCAAACAGAAGTGCACGGGGGAGATCGGCGTTATTCTGAACGAAACGAACAGCTTTGGGGAGGCCTCTTTTTACGTCAACTATTTTGAGTATCCCGAAAAGGTGTTTTTGGTCTTCCGCAAGGGCACGAAGGTCTTTGCCTTCACTTACGACAAGAAACTCCATGACCAACTGACCAGGCTGGTCGGTCTTTTGTAGCTTTCCGTACCTGAATTTCCCTTGCATTTGAGCTTAAAACTCAGTAGAGTTCTTTGGCGAAATCTGTTACGCAAATGCTTCATTCATAGTCATTAATTTCCAAAAGGTATGGCAAAAGAACTCCAAACAGTCATCAAGCTTCAGATCGCTGCCGGTAAGGCAAATCCAGCTCCTCCAATCGGTCCGGCACTCGGTCAGCACGGCTTGAACATCCCTGATTTCTGCAACAAATTCAACAACGCCACCAAGGCGCTTGGTGACACGATCGTTCCTGTGGAGATTTCAGTCTACAAGGACAAGAGTTTCACGTTCATCATGAAGACCGCGCCGGCTTCGATCCTTATTCTCAAGGCTCTTGGAGCCCAAAAAGGTTCCGGTGAACCGAACAAGGTCAAGATCGGTACCATTACCAAGGCACAGCTTCGTCAGATTGCCGAAACCAAGATGCCAGACCTGAACTGCCACGACGTTGAGGCCGCCATGAAAACCATCGCAGGCACGGCCCGCAATATGGGTGTGAAAGTGGAAGAGTAAAAGAAAAGTTAGGGTTTAGAATGCAGGTTATTGTGATCTTTTTTCATTTTCTTTATGGCACAGGAAAACACACAGACAGTTAAACCCAAGGGGAAGGCTATGCAGATTATCCGCAATGTTTATCTCTACCTGGTCACGCTGATCGGTTTGATCACTTTTATTTTCGGTTCGGTGGGAATCATCAACAATGTGCTCCAGCATTATGTTTTTCAGGTTGATCAGGCTGACATGTATTACGCTCAGCCAATTTATCCGGGTTATAAAGGGCAATGCGCCCAGGCGTATCCCGATCCAGCAGATAAAGAGGGCAAACGTATGATTACTCCAACGACCCAGGAAGTTGAAGAATGCAAGAAGGCTGAAAAAGATCAGAACGAGAGGATCAACCGTGCCAATTTTGGACGTGAACTTTCCATATCCCTCGCACAAATTGCCATCGGCTTGCCGATCTGGCTCTTCCACTGGGGCATCATCCAAAAAGAGACCCGCAAGCGCGAAGAAGAAAAAGACAATTAATTTCTTATTTATCATAGTGGGAGGCTCCGAAGGCCGTTATCACCACGCAAAAAACTTTTTATGTCCAAACATGGCAAGAAATACGTAGCGGCATCGAAGCTGCTCGAAGGTAAAACCGCTTACACCATTGACGAAGCGATGGCTTTATTGAAGAAAACTTCCACGACGAAGTTTGATTCTAGCTGTGAAGTCCACATGCGCCTCGGTGTTGATCCGACCCACGCTGAACAGATGGTTCGTTCCACCGTCGCCCTTCCAAACGGTACGGGCAGACAGGTCCGTGTTATCGCCTTTGTGGGTGAAGACAGGGTGAAAGAGGCGAAGGCCGCAGGTGCGGAAAAGGCCGGAATGGAGGATCTCATCGAAGATATCACCAAAGGGTATCTGGATTTTGACGTCGCCGTTGCGACACCGGATGCCATGAAGAGCCTGGGAAAGATTGCCAAGATTTTGGGTACCAAAGGCCTTATGCCAAACCCTAAAGCCGGAACGGTTACCATTGAAGTCGGCAAAACGATCGGTGAAATCAAGAAGGGTAAGGTTGAATACCGTACCGACAAGCAGGCACAGATCCACCAGATTTTCGGCAAAGCTTCCTTTGGAGAACAGCAGCTTAAGGAAAACCTTGTCGCTTTTGTCAAAGCTGTGAGTGATTCAAAACCTGCCGCTGTGAAGGGAACCTATATCAAAAATGTGAGTGTTGCCACATCCATGGGACCCGGCATCACCCTGGACCTTCCCGACCTTATGGCAGCTGTAAAATAGTTGCAGTCGGACACAGGTCTCCTGAAAGCATATTTTAAAACCCCCCGGCTGTCAGCCGGGGGGTTTTTTGTTGATTGAACCTCCCTCTATTGAATCTGCTCTGTTGCACCTGTCTCCTCTACCTGACCTGCCTCACCACATTTATCGTATACAAGATCCTGGTAGTTTGTCTGCCCCTGCTCATACACGATTTCATAACTTTCCCCATTCTTGCAGCGGACAACGACACTGTTGTTGTTCGTGGTTTCCACCTTTTCAACCGGTGTGGATTTTTCAAGCTGCCTGAGATTGCTATCCAGGCTTCCCCTCCCGCTGATCAAATAGTAACCCGCGACGATTATGGCAATACCACCGGCTACAAAGAGGGGCAGATACTTTTTCAGTTTATCGTTCTTCATGTCTAAAGATTAATGAACGTCCATTACGGGCTCCGTCGCCAACAGACGGTTTTCTTCAAGTTCCAGAGCCTTGCGAAGTGCGGATAACGCAACTTCAAGCTGATCATCGGTGGGTTCCTGGGTTGTGATGCGCTGGAACAGCAACCCGGGCAGTGTGATAATTCTCACAAAAGGGTTCTCCGCATATTTTGCGCTCCACTTAAGCACTTCGTATGCCACTCCGGCGACCAGCGGGAGGAAAGCCACACGTGTGGCGAAGTTCATCCAGAAGTCAGGCTGGCGCGGTACGAAAGTGTAAATAAAAATACTCAATAAAAATACGACCAATATAAAGCTCGTTCCGCAGCGCGGATGGAATCGGGTCATTTTTTTCGCGCTTTCAATATTCAGGGGCAAACCCTTCTCGTATGTGTAAATAGATTTGTGCTCGGCCCCATGGTATTGAAATACCCGGTGAAGGCTTGGCAAAAGCCCCAAAAGTGCTATATACACCACAAAAAACGTGGTCTTGATGACTCCATCCACAAAATTGTAGTAGAGGTAATTCTCGTTCAGCGCCGTAAAGGTTTTGCTCAGGTAATCAGTTATCCAGAGTGGTAAAAACTTAAAAAGGAAAAGACTCAGTCCCAAAGAAAAAGCCAGGGATAGAATGAACGACACAATCAGTCCGATTTTTCCAACCGAATTGCCTTTTGCCGATGCTCCGTCCGCTTCCGCGGATCCCGATTTGTCTGGAGTGTCATCGTCATCATCGCCGATAGCCTGGCTCGCAGAAAAATTGATCATGCGCATTCCGATGACCATCATCTCGAAAAGGTTCACCACCCCGCGCACCAGCGGGATCCCCAGAAGCCGGATTTTTGCCGAGATACTTCTGAAATTTTCGTCCTTGAGTATGATGTCCCCTTTGGGTTTTCGGACGGCAATGGTCACGTAGTTGGGCGAGCGCATCATCACCCCTTCTATTACTGCCTGGCCTCCGACCGCGAAATCGA
>JAYRRV010000125.1:0-3483 GCA_041909955.1 Candidatus Altimarinota bacterium | reverse complement strand
GTGGAGGTCTGCTGTGTCTGTGTGACAACCGGCGCTTTGACATTTACGAAATTTGAAACGTTTGCGGTGCCTCCCTGGTCGTCAGTGACCGTGAGTTTTGCCCGGTATATGCCAAAGTTTGGATATTCAAACGGAGGATTCTGGTCCGTGGCCTGCACATCGTTGTCGTTCTTTCCGTCCCCGTTGAAGTCGCTGTTGATGTCGAAATCCCATGCCCAGGATTTGAGTTTGGCACCGTTCGCTTCATCGGCGGTGGATTTGTCGGAAAATTGAATTTTCTTTTTATTCGGATCGGTCTGTGTTGAAGTGAATGCGGCCACGGGCGGTGTTGACTTTGCGTCAACGAAAATCTTCACGGGATCAGATACCGATTCCCCTCCGTTGTTGTCACGGACCTTCAGTCTTACCTGTACGCCATCTTTGGCAGGTTTGGTGAACATGTACGAGACATTTGCTTTGTCATAATCTTTATCACCGGGGAGTGTGTATCCTTTGCCTTCAAAATTCCACATGTAACTTTCGATCTTTCCATCCTTGTCCGGATCGGTGGAGCTTGAACTGAAGTTCACGATATCGCACTGTTCTGGCTTGTCGGGTGTGGAGCACACAAACACACTGGTTTTATCAACACTGAATTTGGCTACCGGAGCTTTGTTGGGGCCATTGATGACTTCAAGGGTCGGGAGTGAACTTTGTGGAAGATCGGTGCTGCTGAATGTCTGACCTTCATTATCCGTGACGGCCACTTGGAATCGGTACGTATGTTTCTCTTTCTCCTCACCGTTGGTTCCGATGGTGAGGGTCGCGCTTTCAGCCGTGGTGAGCTGAACTCCGAGCGGAGTGTCATCCGGCGTCGGCTGGATCTGTTCATACCACCATTTGTACGAGACAATTTTTCCGTCCGTATCTGTTGCACCGGCGGCGCTGACTTTCACCTGTACCGGAGTAACGTTGTCTGAGGTTACAGGTACGGCAACGAGTCCGCTGATCACCGGGGGCTCCTTGCGGATGTGAATTTTTAATTCATCCTTCCCTGAAACTTTTCCGGTCTCCTGGTCGGATACCGAGAGCGATACGGTATAGGCGTAGTCAGGGCTTGAAGAACTGTTTTGTTCCTTACTGGCTTCTTCGAATACGTGCGTTACGGTCTTTTTGGTGCTCTTGTCCGTGCCGTCGCCAAAATCCCAACTATAGGTGAGATTCCTGCGGCTTCCATCCAGATTCATGGACGGGCTACCGTCGAAGGTGAATACCGTTTTGCGGTTTCCTTCCAGAACTTCACCCGGGCCGATGGCAACATTCTCACTGTCTTTCTGTACACCGAATGCGGCTGTTGGGGCCTCACCTCCACCAATGAATACTTTGCGATTGATGGCGTTGGCATTGTCTTCCTGGTCATAGACCGTGAGTTTCGCCTTATAGGACCCCGCTGTTGTATAGGTATGTGTCGCGGTCCCTATGTGTGTTGCTGAATCGATTTTTGAGCATTGTTCTTTGGCACCGTCACCGGTATCTACCTCACATGCGATGCCGTGTTCGGTGTAGACGGTGAATGTTACCTTGGTATTTTTGTCGTCTGCCTTGCACTTGCCATCGACGCTGTCTTTTCCAAGCTGGCACACGATTGGAGCTCCATCGTCGGTCCCACCCCATGCGACGTCCAGAAGGTTATCCACCTGGATGGCCTGTTCGAGTGGGGTGCTGTTCCCCGGGTCGTTTTGAACATCCTGCACGTCGAGTCTTGCCGTGTATTTGTTCTTTCCGTTGAATTTCACTTTAATACGCTCATTTTCTGCGCTGAATCCTTTCCCGGTTGTCCCGCCTTCTTCTTTCAACTTGGAACATGGAGTGCCGTTTCCGGATTCCCATTTGCTTTCCGTACCCAGCCACTTGTAATACACACAATCGGCGGGATTTACTTCCCAGTTGTAACTGAGGATTTGCCCGTCATATCCGTCAGGATCATAACTTCCGGAACCCTCAAAGACATAAATGTTCGGATGTGTCGGATCAGGGCTGTTGTAAGAAAACTGTGCCACGGTAGGTTTGGAGTTCACCGTCACTGTTGATGAGAATTCCAGCGAATCCGAGGCCCCATCGCTCACTTTGAGAGAAACGGTGTACCTGCCGGATTTGGAAAACACGTGTTTGAAGTTGTCCTTGTTTTCCTCAACTTTAAAGTCGGTTCCATCCGGGTTTTTCTCCGGGTTCCCTTTCGCATCCTTGATTGTCCAGAAATATTTTTGAATGGAACTTGCATCGCTCGATGAGTCCGATCCATCAAATGAGAACTCCTGGGTCAGATCTCCAACGTTCGATGGTGTGACCGTAAACCGTGCGACGATCGGGCTGACGTTCACATTCACAAATTTTGAATCGATTTGTCCGCGCTCGTCGGTCACCTGTAAAAGTACGCGGTAGTTTCCTTCTTTCTCATATTTGACATTTGGAATAGTCAGAGAATCATTATCCGGAGATCCGCTCCTTGTATTTGCTGTTCCGAGTGATTTATCTCCAAAATCCCATCGAACTTGTGCCGGTGGAGCCGCACCGTTGAGGTCTTTTGCCTCTGATCCTGTACCGATCTTTGTATCTTTTGCCGAAAACTTTATACCGTCCTTGGCCTGTTTGGTGGTTACCGGCAGCTGGTCGACATCCACCGTTTTGATGCTTCCGGAATAGCGGGAGAGCGGGTAGTCTTTCCCGTTCACGGTCGCCACAAGGTCGATCTTTGATGATGATGGTTTGACCGTTATCGTTTTGAATGCGATGCCGTTTGCGGGTTTTTTCTGGTTGGCTCCTGGTTCTGGTGCGTCAATACGCAATTTCACCACATAGGTTCCCGGCATAGTATAAATATTGCTCTGTGTCACGCCAGTCACTTCTCCCTTCCCGTCACCAAAATCCCAGTGATAGCTGGTATCAGCAATGGTTTGATTGTTCGGGTCGAGAGATTTCAGACCGTCGACGTTTACCAAAAGAGGAGCATTCCCTTCCGATTTGTCGGCGGTGATGACCGTATAGACAAACTGAAGATCTTTTACAAGGTCATACAGTTTACTGAGGTAGTTCACGATCTGTAGTACTGTTGCGTTATCAACCGCTCTTGCCAAAGTAATGCTTGTTGAAACTCCCTGAGCGAACGCAGTGTCATATACCAGACGACTGAAATCAAACTTTTGAAGACTGGCAATCGCGTCGTTGTCACCGGTAATTAAGGTATTTAAACCTTCATTGATAACCAGCTTGAATTGTTCTTCTACTTCCGGGGATATTCCGGCGGCCTTTATCTGGTCATAGAGAACCACAAGTTTCTCACGAGATTTTGCCACTGCCTGCGCAAAATCCTTTTTGTTGTAAGCCCCCATGCCTTCTGCTCCGAACATGGAATCAAACTCAGACTTGAGTTCGTCAAAATTAATTCCAAGATTTTTAAACCACTCCTTTACACTGTCTGTTTTTTCTTTTTCGTTTGCTTCTGCG
>JAYRRV010000124.1:0-3888 GCA_041909955.1 Candidatus Altimarinota bacterium | reverse complement strand
CTCAAACTCAACAGAGCCGACCCCAAAATTGCCAAAGCCGCCCTTGCCGAGGCTATGGATATCGTCAAAAACCGCATTAGTAAACAACCCAAAGGTAAATGTTCCGGCTCATTTTTCAAAAACCCGGTCACCCCGGACTACGGCAAAACCCAACCCCCCGAAACAAAAGCGGGTTATCTTCTGGAGCAAATCGGTTCCAAGGGGATGCAAATCGGGGGGGTCATGGTGTCCCCGCTGCACGCTAACTGGCTCATGAACACTGGAAACGGCACCCAAAAAGACGTTTTGGAGCTCTGCGGCATTCTGCAGGACAAAGTAAAGCAGCGCTTCGGCGTGCAATTGGAGCGTGAAGTCCAGCTCGTTTCCGCCGACGGCCTTCTCATTTAAGCTCAAGGCCCCTTGCTTTTTTAATCAAAATTTGGTAGAATAGAAGGAAGTTTAAACAAAATTTCAAATTTAACCCCATACAAATATGTCAAAAAAATCCATCAAAAACATTGCCGTCGGCTTTGTAACAAGCATCGCCCTTATGATGGCAACCATGGTTCCAGCGGTAAATGCTCAAGGCTTCATCAGCACAACCGATAATCCATCGGCAATTTCCACCGCTACGGGCGGCCAGGGAAGTTTCCGTCAGTTGGCTCTTACCATTGTGAACTTCTTCCTCACCTTCCTCGGTTTGATCGCAGTCGTCATGATCATTTACGGAGGTTTCCTCTATGTATCAGCTGCAGGTAACCAGGAAAAGATCGAATCTGCCAAAAAGATCATCATGTATGCAGTGATCGGTATCGTCGTGATCCTGCTCTCATTCGCTATCGTCAACACCGTTCTTACAGCCGGTACCGGTGCCGCAACGACCTAAGCGAGCGCGCATATAACATAAATTTCAAAAAGCCTCCGCCTCAAAACGGGGGCTTTTTCGTACTCCCCAGCTTGCAGACGCGGAATTTGACAAAACCCGGCTGCAACGTTAGAGTAGACACGTATCTCAAACAGCCATGAACAACTCATTCAAAACTTACGGTTACTTTTTTTACAACTTCAGCAATCTGAAGGCGTAGAGCCGGTACCCAAAGTTTGAACTCTAGCAGCCTTCAAAAGAAGGCTTTTTTTTATCACGCTTATGAAACTCATCGTCCATCCAACCGCGAAACTCCAAGGCGAAGCGACACCACCAAGCTCCAAATCCCATTCGGTGCGCGCCCTGCTGATCGCGACACTCTCCAAAGGCACATCCCGCCTTCACAATGTACTGGATGCCGAAGACGGGCGTGCCGCCATTGAAGTCTGCAAAGGTCTTGGCGCGAAAATCCATGACAAAAAAAACGCGTCGGGGGGGCTGGACGTTACGGTAGATAGTGATGGTGTTCCTCTCAATACTCTCCAGACGGATCTTTTCTCATCAAACTCGGGAATCACGACCACATTTACGATCCCCCTGATTGGACTGCGGAAGAACTCGGAAGTACCTTTAATACTTTCCAGCGGCGAGCAAATGCAAAAGCGCCCGATCGGAAGCATCGTGAAAGCGGTTCAAAATTTGGGTATGGACGTGGAGTCCTTCAACAAGGGGGAAAATTTCCCGATGCGCATCAGCGGAGCATTGATCGGGGGAAACACCACTGTGGACGGATCGAATTCCCAGTACCTTTCCGCGCTGCTGCTGAGCCTCCCATGCGCGCAAAAAAACTCCTTGGTGGAAGTGAAAAATTTGCAGGAGCGTCCGTATGTGGACATGACATTGGCCTGGCTCGAAGAACAAAACATCCGGATCGGGCATTTGAAGAAAGAGAATGTGGACACATTTAAAATCTTTGGAAATCAGGAGTACAAGCCATTTTCAAAAACCATTCCCGGGGATTTTTCCTCCGCGTCTTACCTCATTGCGGCCGCGGTTTTGATTCCGGGGGAAGTTGTTCTGCACGGACTCGACATGGACGATCCGCAGGGGGACAAACGCATTATCCCGATCCTTCAGCAAATGGGCGCGGACATCTCGGTGGTAAAAAACCAAACAGGCAACGCGATAAAAATTGTTGGCGGGAAACCGCTCAAAGGCACCACCATAGACTGCGGAGACATTCCCGACATGCTGCCGACCCTGGCCGTCATCGGGTCGCAGGCCGAAGGAAAAACAACGTTGTTTAATGTCGCCAACGCCCGCATCAAGGAAACGGACCGTATCAAATCCATGGCTTCCGAACTGCAAAAAATGGGCGTGAAACTGGAAGAAACGGAAGCCTCCCTCATCATTTATCACAGTAAACTGTACCGTGCCCGCACGCACGGATACTCTGACCACCGCACCATCATGGCGCTTGCGGTCGCCGGCCTTCTGGCCGATGGGGAAACGACCATCGACACCGCCGAAGGCATCAACAAGACCTTCCCAAACTTTGTTCATCTCATGAACTCGATTGGGGCACAAATGGAACTCGAAGATTAATTATTCTCCCTATGAAACCCCCACAAATTATTCTCATCGGCTTCAAAAACGCCGGGAAATCCACAGTCGGCCAGCTGCTGGCCAAAAAAATGCAGCGCACTTTCGTAGATCTTGACGAGGAAATCATCACGGAGCATCACAAAAGATCCGGAAAAAAACTGACCTGCCGCGAAATCATGAAGGCCCATGGCGAAAAATTTTTCCGCGATCTGGAACATGAGGTCCTGAAAAATATCACGGTCTCCAAAGGACTCATGGTTCTGGCGGTCGGCGGAGGGACGCCGATGGCAAAAAACAACAGGAAACTGCTGGAAAACCAGCTTGTTGTACACATCACCGCACCAAAAAGCATCGTGTTCGAGCGTATTATGATTAACGGAAAACCGGCCTTTTTCCCAAAGGAACAGGATGCCTTTCTTGCCTTCCAGGAGCTCTGGAAGGAGCGCGAACCGGTCTTCAGGGAAATCGCCGCCATTACTGTGGAAAATTCCGGGTCCGTTGACGAAGCCGTGGAAAACATCATCACCAAACTGGGATAAAATGGCCATGTGGAATTCACTTGCCCGGTCCAATAAAATTCAATCCACTATTCTCCAAAATTCATGAACATCATTCTTCTTATCCACGGGCCAAATCTCAACTTCCTCGGGCGCCGCAGCACCGCGCATTACGGGAAACTCACCCTTTCTGAACTCGAAAAAACAGTGAAAGACGAAGCAAAAAAACAGGGATTCGTCGTCAAATGCTTTCAATCCAACCACGAAGGGGAACTCATCGATTTCATTCAGAAGAGCGCGGACAGCGCCAAGGGAATGCTGATCAACCCGGGAGCGTTCACGCACTACAGTTTTGCTCTGCATGACGCGATTTTGGACTCCGAACTCCCGACCGTGGAAGTCCATCTGTCCGACATTAAAAAACGGGAGGTATGGCGCCGCACCTCGGTCACCGCGCCGGCTTGTATTGCCCAAGTGAGCGGTAAAAAAGAAAAAAGCTATCTGGAAGGATTGAAGCTGCTGCTCCGGCACTTGTCCTCCTTCCGGTCTGCTAAAAATCTAAAAAAATAAAATTTTAGAATTTTAGATTTTATGCCACCGTGCAAAAAGACCTCACTTTCCCCCAACCATGGAAAATACCACCGACAACACGGCAGTCACTTCAGCACTTCCCGATGCTCAAACGCAGCTTAACGCAGTTACGGGCTTCCCTCTGGGGCATACGTTGAGTCCGAAACTTCACACTCGCATCTACGGAATGCTAAAGATCAACGCCGTGATGCTCGCCTTCCCGCAGGAAAAGATTGAAACAATGATACAGGCAATGCGCACCCTGAAAATCCAGCTGTTGGCCGTAACACTGCCGCATAAACAGGAAGTAATGAAGTACCTTGATCACATTGACGAAACGGCGGAAAAAATCGGGGCCGTGAACACCGTCAT
>JAYRRV010000123.1:0-3071 GCA_041909955.1 Candidatus Altimarinota bacterium | reverse complement strand
TTCAAGTCACCTAAAGACCTTTGCCGGAATGATTTTTTTCCTTGATGAAGAGGAAAAAAACCTTCAGGTCCATTCATTCTCGAAAAAACACATCATTGGAAAGATGGTGGGAACGGTACCGTTCGACGTTTTCAAAATCAAATACCCTGTCGACCTCAAGCCTCTGCTGCTTGGAGAGTGCATCAGAAAAAACAAACCGGTATTTTCCGCCGAGTTGCAGAAATTTCTATACCCCGTATTCCCGAACAAAACACTCCTAAACGCCATACAGAAAATCATCAGGGTGAAACTCTGTTGCGCCATGCCGATCAGAATCAACCAGAAACCGTTCGGCGTCCTCTTTGCGGCCTTCAGGGAAAAAAAACTCACCCGTTCCAAAATTGCGATGCTGAAATTCTACGCGAATCTTTCGAGCATCGCGATCGAGAACAACAACAAACTCAATACCGTCCGGGGACAATACGAAAACGAAAAGCAGACAACCTCCATCCTGAGCCACGAACTGAGAACTCCCCTCTCTATCGCCTACAACAGCGCCCAGCTGATGGACCTGTCGCTGGCAAAAATGAAAAGTGAAATGTCAGAAAAAGCTTTCAGAGAACTGTCGGGAAAAATATCGGACATCCAGAACAGCATTCAGAGGATCAAAAGGATCTGCAATTCCATTTTCAGTCTGAGGGAAATAGAATCTCACATCCCCGACGATGTCCACAAACTGGACCTTGGCAGACAACTTGAGGGAATCATCGCCAACTTTGAGCGCATCGCCAAGACCAAAGGCCTGACATTCAAGGTAAATCTCGATGATAACCCGCAGGAATACCACGGAGGGATCGTCCAACTCGAACAGATCATGACCATTCTGCTCGACAACGCCATGAAGTACACTGAAAAAGGTTCTGTAACAGCATCTATTAAAATCACCGGCAAAACCATAACCGCAACGGTGACCGACACCGGGTCCGGCATCCCGGCCAAAGAACGGCAAAAGGTTTTCGACCGTTTCTACCGGCACCACCAGGGAATTAAAAAAAGGACGGAAGGACTGGGTCTAGGCCTCTACATTTGCAAGAAAATCGTCGACCAAATCCAGGGAGAAATCAATGTTGGCAACAACCCGTCGGGCAAAGGCACACAGTTTACCGTCAAAATCCCCGTATACGACCAATCACGGTAACGCCGAAAAAAAATACAAAAAGTGATAAAGATATGAAATTTCACTTAATTATCATTTTATAAAATAAAAGAATGATAAAAGTTTGATAGTTTTATGAATTAATTCTCCCCAAATGGGTAAAACAGAGAGTGCGCCTCTGGAAATCGATGAACAAACAGAGGTGGTGCTTCCCATGAAGGTATCGATAAGACCGGACGGAACCATCCATTTATTCAAAAATTCAGAAAATAATGGAAGCTGTTCAACCGCTCCCCCTCGATGGTCGGGAATTTTTTCCATCAAACCTCCATGCCCGGAAATAATATCCTCAATGCCACCACTTCCCGCCGGAATTCACATTGAACCAGAGCAGACAACAATGCCCGTACTCCAAGCAGAAAAAACCGAACGGGAACATGAACTGACAAAAACAAAAAAAAGGAGTGCCCAAATGGAAAAACTTAATCTGATCCTGGGCGGCGGAATCCATAACATTCGTGGAAAACTGACAAGTGTCATCGGAAATGCGGATTACCTGCTTGAGTGCCTGGAAGATATTCCCGGAATCAGTGATGACGTAAGAGAAGCAGCGCTGGAAATTCTGAAAGCGGCCCACCAGGCCTCGCAGGAACTTTCGCGCAGTTTGACCATCAGCAAAAGAATGACGAACGAAAAACTCATTCTCAATCCGCATTGGACGGATTCAGACACATTCTCGAAAAAAGTTTTGAAAAGCATCCATGGAATTCCCCATCTGAGCTGGAGATGGGAAAATATATTCACCGAACTGTACATCGACTCGGAGGCCATCGCAAGCGCACTTCTGCCGCTGATCGAAAATGCGAGCAAATACAGTCAAAAAGGAAAAGTGGAAGTCCATGTTACACCAACTGAGGATGCATTAACCATTGAGGTTATCGACGAAGGTCCGGGCATCAGCGAAAAACTTGGTGACTCAATTTTTGAAACCCACGGCCCAAGTTCTTCAAAAAATCATGGATACGGAATCGGTCTCGCATACAGCAAAATGATCGCTGAAGCACACGGCGGAACTTTGACCTACTGTAACAATCCAAACGGAAGAGGGGCTACATTCCGTATGAAGATCTCGATGAAAGAACAGATTTAGCCTTTCAAATATGTTTTGAGGGTACTGACCGATTTTTCAAGCATTTCCAGTTCACTCTTATCCAGGGGAGCCTGAATGACATCGGAGACCCCGCTACTGTCCAGGACACACGGCACGCTTAACGCCACATCGCTGTGGCCGTAGTAGTTTTCGAGGACGACGGAAAGCGGTAAAACAATTTTGGAATGCTGAAAAATATTGATCATGACTTCACGAATGACCGTAGCAATGGAATAACAGGTATATCCCATATCATGAATAATACGATAAGCGGCATTCTTGGTTTCCTCATAACAAGCCTTGCCAACCTGTTCCGTAAACCCTTCAAATTCAAACAGCGGTTTACCTGCAACATTTGCCGAACTGAATACCGGGAAAGAAGAATCCCCATGCTCTCCGAGGACATAAGCCTCGATACTCTTGGGATTCAAACACAACCGTTCTGAGATATGAAAACGGAAACGGGCGGTATCCAAAAGCGTTCCGGTCCCGAACACCCTGCTCGCCGGAAATCCCGAAAGTTTTAACGCCTCATACGTTAAAACATCCACCGGATTCGATACAATCAAAAGAATGCTGTTTGGAGCCACTTTTGCTAACTCGGGAATGATTTGGGCAAAAATCTTCCTGTTCTTCTCAATGAGCTGAAGCCGCGTCTCCCCCTCCTGTTGACGTGCGCCGGCGGTCACCACGATAAGATGGGAATCGGCGCAGGCGCTGTAGTCGGTCGTGGCCACAACTTTGGAGTAATTCACGAAAGGAAGAGAATGCTCAAAATCCAGGAGC
>JAYRRV010000122.1:0-2215 GCA_041909955.1 Candidatus Altimarinota bacterium | reverse complement strand
CCCAGAAGTAACATTTTTTTTGGGTAGACGATGTGCGTACCCGCTCCGTTTTCCTCGACCTGGTGCATGTTCCACATGTAGTCCAGGTATGAGAGGATCGAACTTATCTGGAACAATACCCTTTTGAGGTCTTTTTTCAGTTTTTCGTCCATGACCGTGTTCACCATTTCGGCCAGCGCGTGGTAAGACTGTACACGGCGGCGCAAAACCTCGCGATGGCGTTTTACGATCATCGGAGCCACCGGATCGGGAAAGATCATCGCAAACGAATCGGTGAAATTCCTTATGGTATCGCGTCTTTTTTCGCGTTCTTCCTCAAGTCTTTTTTCCCGCTGATCTTCGTTCTCCTTCTCCCGAAAAAGTTTCCCCATTTTCATGGTTCCGAGCCATTGGAAAGTTTTTTTCCAGCTGCGGATAAACCTCACCATGCGCTCAATTTCGGTCAGTCCGAACATTTTGTCGTTTCCTCTCATTCCGAGTTCGGGGTTGGACGGAAATACTCTCCGTAAACATTCCATGCTTCCGAGGGCTTCAATTATCTCCGTGAGGTCCCCTACTTCAAGGTTGTTCATCTTTGAGCCTTCCCTGTTACCGTCAATCACTTTCTGACGTACCTTTACGATTCTCCTGAGGGCCTGTTTAAACTGCGCTTTTTCTTCCTCATTCAGTTGCAAAGCTCCTATCAGCCTGGCGTATGCCGCGGAAAGCTTGGACCGTTCGACTTTTACCCCGTTTTCTCCGTCAACCGCTTCCCCGCTCCTGATCAGCGTGACCATGTCAGCCGGAAGTGTATTTTCAACGAGTGCCATGAAATCTTTGTCAAAATACGGCACAACTTTCAGCAGATAATCATCCTTTTCTTCGGTGAATGTGCTTTTCTCCTGTTCCGCCAGAAAAATCCGGAAGAAATTATACGCGTTTGCCAGTTGATCCAGTACCGCGTTCGGTTTCCGCTCGAGTTCCCTGCCCAAAAATTTTTCCGCCATTTTTTCCAGATCGTTTACCAGCTGGACCACTTCCCTGAACGAAAATCTTTCCCCGGTGCTTTCATCCGCGGAAAGCGCGATCATTTCCGGATTCTGGCAGATGGCCCTCAAGAGCTGAAAATGGTATCCCATCTTCTCAAAAGTCTGCATTTCCTCCGGCCTCAGGCTTTCCAGCCATGTGGCGTACGCCTGTTTGTCCTGTTCCTCGACAAGTTTTGCGCGTAAAAAACCGTCAGCATATACTGGTTTTTCGTTTCCTGTGCCTCTTTCTGCCGGGGTGGTTGCGTCTTCTCTCGGAGTGCCCATGGGAGTTTTAAGAAACTAAGGTTGGGTAATTTAACATAATTCTACCCGTTCGTCAAATCTATTCGGCGGCCGTGACTCTTTTCGTGCTATTATAATGTGGATTTTCCTCTAGGATTACATATGAGTTCGCTTTTTATCGTTGCGCACAGGGGTGGGAAGGGCCCTCATGAAGAAAACACACTGGAAGCCTTAAAACATGGCTTGAACCAGTGCGGTAACGCGGTGGAGATGGACGTACGGTTTGACCATCTGCGCAAAAGGTTCTACCTGGAGCATGATTTCCTCCATTCCCCCAGGAAAAACAGGAACGTTATCGACAAAGTGGTTCCTTTTCTACCAACAAAAGCCACACTTTTTGTGGAGCTTAAAACCCTGTATTGGCTCCGCAGGCGGTATGCTCTGCGGTTTTTAAAGGTCATCGAGGAGTTCGCACTGGATAAAAGGGCGATTATTATGTCTTTCAATCCTTTCGTCCTGGTTCAGCTTAAGGGGCGTGCCCCTTACCTTCATACCGGTTTTTTGATGAATAATCGCCTCTGGGGGTTCGTGTTCCGTCACTGGCTTTACTGGATGCTCAAACCACAATATCTGATGCTGAACCGGAGGTTTTTTAAACATCAGGTATTTTTGGAAAGGCTTCTGGATTTTGCCAAAGCACACGACATCAAGGTGCTCACCTTCACCGCCAACAGTCCGGAGGACTGGTATAATGCCAAAGATTATAAGTTCGACGGAGTGATCACCGATTATCCCAAGGAGGCCTGTGAGATCCTTCTCCAGCATGACCATCACCCTAAAATGTCTTCCACCCCTTAACCCCTTCAGTTATGTCCGGACATTCCAAATGGCATTCCATCAAACATAAAAAGGCCGCTGAAGACGCTAAAAAAGGTAAAATATTCACGAAACACGCCAAATTGATT
>JAYRRV010000121.1:0-2930 GCA_041909955.1 Candidatus Altimarinota bacterium | reverse complement strand
GTTTGTTTTGCCCCTCCGTCCGTAAGCAGATTGTCTCCCACCATGATGCATTGTTCGGGTTTGAGATTGAGGTAGTTGTGCGCGGCTCTTTCAAAGGCCGCAGGATCCGGTTTTGGGGCACTGTATTTGGCCACCGGGATCCTGAGTTCCTGGAATATGCTGTACTCTTCATCATGGTCCGGGAGCACACACACCTGTAATCTTGCACGAATCTCCCGGAGTTTTTCAACCACGGCTGGGGCAAATGCGCCGCTTCCGTATCCGAGCAGCGTTCCGTGGACGTCCAGAACCAGTCCGCCGCCAAAGCGCCGGAACTCTTCCACTTGCAGATCTTCGAATTTGTGAAGGTCCCTGATGGTTCTGGTGTAGTAAGGGTTTGTGAGCAGTTTTGCCCCCCACTCGATCTGTGACGGATTTAGTTTTCCGGCATCGGGTCGCGGTATTTCGAACAGGTGCTCCAGTTTTTTTGCCGGATACATCGGTTCATTGGGTAGTGCAACGGTTATTGCACTTTGGGGAGGATTGATGGTTTCGTCGATTGATTGTGGAATTTCCAGGGGCACAGGTGTGATAAATTGGTGATTTTTAGGAAAGATGTTTACCCAAACTTTGGCTTTTTGTCCAGGGAAAGTTGGTAATCAGGAGGCTGATCCGTATTATAATTGGCTGAGATCTCGAAACGTTTTTATTTTTTAACGTAACCATAATATGGAGAAAGATGCTTCGATGAAAGTTGTCCGGTACGCGGGCAGTCTGTTTTTGCTTGCGGCTGCAGGCATGCTGGTCTGGCAGATGACCGGACCGAGCTGGTTCAAAAACATCCGTGCGGAAATTACCAACCAGCCGTATGCCCGCACGATTACGGTGAGTGGTGAAGGGAAGATTACCGCTAAGCCTGATATCGCCAACATTAGTCTTTCGGTCGTTTCCAAAGGCGCTACGGTTAAACAGGTGACTACCGACAACAATACCAAAATGAACGCGGTGCTTGCCGCCGTGAAAACGCAGGGGGTGGATTCAAAGGATATTACGACCAGCCAATACAGTCTGTATCCGGATTACGACTATTTGTATACCGCGGGCAGTACGAAGATTAAGGGATACAATCTGACCCAGGAGATTACGGTCAAGGTTCGCGATCTGCAGAAGGTGGATGACATTCTGGATACCGCCACCAAGGCCGGTGCCAACCAGGTCGGTTCCCTGAATTTTGATATCGACGACACCGGTTCCGTCAAGAAACAGGCCCGTGAAGTGGCATTCAAAAAGGCAAAGGAAAAGGCCGAGGAGATGGCCGGCATGGCAGGGGTCCGTCTTGGACGCGTGGTGACCTTCAGTGAAGAATCACCTTCTTACTTCCCGAACTACACCCAGTTTGCCATGGAGGCTAGAAGCATGGCTTCGGACGCCGCTCCGGCACCAAGCATCGAGCCGGGTCAGAAAGAACTTTCCATGAGCGTGAGCGTGACGTACGAAATCGAGTAATCGGTGTCCGGTTAAATCAGGAAAATTTCCATGAGCCCCTTCGCTAAGAGGGGGCTTTTGAATTATGATTCTTCGATCGATTTACTGACGCGTGCGTGGGGGTGTATACTTCTGGGCGATCATTACCCCAAGCCATTATGAAAAAATACCTTTCGTCACTCCTGGTGATGTCTTTCGTCGTGCTTTCGGCATGCCAGGGAGGTCCTCAGGGGGCCAACAATACGACTCAGGAAAACAGTGCTCTCCAAGGTGCGGTTGTTCCCGCTGATCCCTTTAAGGCTGATGTTGTTGTTGATGAGAAAACCGCTCCATATTTTCTGGACAACGATTCTTTGGAAGATGTGCTAGTGATGACTCCGTACTATGCCGGGGCCCAGCCTTCACTCCTTCCCGCCTATGTGAAGTTTGATGAACTCAGAAAAGCCAAGGTACAGGAGGCGATTCAACTTTCCCAGAAGGTGTTTGAAAGCGCAAAACAGCTGCGTGATGCCATTCGTCCGTTTAAGGAGGCCCATCTGAAGTTGATGGCGACGGTCTTGGGACAGGATAAAACTTTGGGAAATTATGCGAAGGGGTATCTTGATCAGGTTTCTTTTTACGAGGTGAAAGAAAAATTTCTGGAACTGGCGATCGAAAGCGCCGTTGCGGATTCCACAAATTTCCGGACGGCGTCCACCACCGAATATTTAAGGACCAACCAGCAGCTTGATTACGGTGCTGTGGTGTACGAAGATTTCCTGGTTTTCGTTGCAAACTCCGCAAAATTGTCGAGGGCCCTGGAGCCAAATACCGATCCGACGGTCAAGAGTGCCCTGGAAGAGTTTAACAAAATTATGGAGGGGGTAGGTTCCGTGGATGAGGCCATCCGGGGTGTGCTCAAACACAGGCTCCTGGCTCAAGTGGCTTTGCGCCAGCTGGAAACTGCTGACTATTATATGACCATGGCGGGCCTTGAGTATGCCGGGGACACTCTTCCTGCTATCAAAGCACGGGTGGATTCACTGAAACCTTCCGAGGATCTTGAGCAGGAGGATATCGATGTGATGAAAGACTATGTCGCCCAGTACGAATCGGCGATCAAGAATTTTTCGGCAAAACTCGAAACGGTTGATGTCGAACGAACGTTGATCGCCCTCCCGGTTCCCGCAAAGGTTAGCGGATGGGTTCCATATGCCCGTGCGGGTGTGGGGGATGCGCTTTCCTGGGCGTATAATTCCGTGGTGGATACTGCCGATCAGTGCGCCACGAAGATTGAAAATGCGGCGTCTTCCGCGGCCACCTCCGTTGCGTCGGGCGTGAGTTACGGATACCAGGTTGTCAAAGGCGGGGTGAATACCGCGGTTAATTTTAGCGTTTCCACCGCGCAGTCGGCTTCCAGGAGCATCGCTTCCGCCTACCAGGCGGTTTCAACATCCGCCTATAATCCCTTTAATTCCCAGACGTAC
>JAYRRV010000120.1:0-1581 GCA_041909955.1 Candidatus Altimarinota bacterium | reverse complement strand
CAGGTCGACCTGGAGCGCGTCAAGGGGTTGTTCGTCGCGCGTCAACGCGAGTTCCAGGCGATAGCGTTCGCCCGGCTGCGGCGGCCGTCGCAGGTGCAGCGTGAGCGATTGGTAGGTCTCACGCATCTCCACCATGAACATGCTGTCCTCCTCGAGCCGGGCATTCGGTTTGAGGACGAGTGTTTTTTGGAGATCCTCGGTCTTTGGAATCTCTACTTCCTGCGTTTCCACAGAACCTTCATAATTCGTCCCATCGGCAAGATAATCCTTTTTATACTCTTCGGCGGTATAGTAATGTACCGACGTTCCAACCTCTTCCCATTGGGAAACGAGGGTCTTTTTCCGGACATCGGGAGTATACAACAGTCTCCCGCTGCTGCGGGCGTTTTTAATATCCTCGTCGTCGTAGACATCGCCGCTCCACTGGACTTTTTTAGCGAAATCCTTGTCACCGGTATAGCGGAAAAGTTTCACGTACTGTCCGGCCTTTTCAAGGTGCATGGCCTGGTTAAAGGTGAGTTTTACGACGGTATCTGGACCATTGTATGGTGTGAGGTCACCGGGCACGGAACTTTCAAACGACGGTTTCAACGTATCAAAACTGAAAGTAAAATCCTTATCGGTTGTTCCACCCTCAGCCGAAACGGTCCCCTGGGGAATCGTAACAGTATAGTGGGTTGAATAGGCCAGTCTCTCCGGGATGAACGACATGGTGGAAGTTCCCAGCCATTTCGCCTTTCCCTCAATGGACGGTTCAATTTTTACATTGATGGCCTTCTCGGAAGACTGATCAAGGCTCGTCAATGGGATCATCGGTCTGTCAAAATGAACGGTCAGTTTGGCGTCAACGGGAACATTGGAAGAGTCAGGCGCCGGGGAAAACAGACTGACTTCGGGGGCAGCGACAATCTGGAAATTCTCCTGATAGTCACCCGGCAACGATTTCTGCAGAAGACTGCGTGCGGAGCGGTCAACGGAAACGACGAAGATGTCACCGATCTTAAACTGCTCTTTGGGAGTAAAGAGGAGGCTGTTGTTCTGCCATGCAAAGGTGCCTTCGACTTTCGGGTCGATCTTGAACGCTCGTTCAACAGACCCCTGATCCATCATCTGGCTGAAGACAATCTTGATCGGGGCGTTGTAGGAAATTTTGCGGACATTGTTCCTCAAAGTGTAGCCCTGGACTTCCGGCGCCGGAATAAGAGGATAGCTGGCCACGCCTGAGACCACGATCAATACGAGAACTGCTAGCGCGAAAGCCCATCCTTTCCTGTGCATAGGCGCACGGGAAGAATCATGGACTTTGGCTTTCTTTTCCTTGTGTGCGGAAGCCATAGTTTGGTGCTTAAGAAGTAGTTGTTGGCGGAGTTGCTTCTGGAAAACGGGGCGTGCGGTACCTGGAGCCGTATTTTCCACGGCATTCGCAAGGTCGTTGAGATCAGGCGGCCTCTTGTCCGAGTCCAGCATCTGGTTCAATTGCCGAATTTTTTTTCTTGAGAAAAGCATTGAACGATGATTAAGCGAAATAAGTGAGATCGGGTTTTATTTTTCTGAGCGTGCGGTACAGGATGATGGCGACAT
>JAYRRV010000119.1:0-7916 GCA_041909955.1 Candidatus Altimarinota bacterium | reverse complement strand
CCGGCCAAGTTTGAAATATTTGATCCCCTGAAGGGTTTTGAAAACGGATCTTTCCGCAGGGTGCATCGGTATGGCGGTTTTTCATTGTCTCCGGGGCTCACCGGTCATATAGTGAAGAGAGAATAGACGTTATTGGTGGATCATACGTCTTAACTCTTTACTGTTTTTGATTATGTCTCACAAGAAAAAACTGGAGGTCCAGATTGAGGGTATGACTTGCGGAAGCTGCGAGATCCTCATTGAAAGAAAATTCAAGAAAATTCCCGGGGTGAAGTCGGTGAATGTCAGTCAATTGCAGGGGAAAGCGGTGCTTTACTGTGATCAGAGGCCTTCGGCCCAGGAACTTCAGGAGGCCATTGCGGCTGACGGCTATAAGGTCGTCGTTGATGGTCGGGCCGTCCAGCCGGGAACCGTGCTCCACAATCCCAGGAATACCTTCAAGGATTATTGCGAAATGAGCGCTATGGTCCTGGTTATATTTGGCCTGTACCTGATTCTCAAGCAATTCAATGTCTTGGGAAGCGGGTTCGGGGTGACGGAAAATATGAGTTTGTGGTTTGTCCTGCTCATCGGACTGGTGGCAGGAGCTTCGAGCTGTGTTGCGGTTACCGGGGGAGTTCTTCTTTCGGTGGCGGCAAAATATAATCAGAATGTTGCCGCCACCACAGCATGGAAAAAGTTTAAACCCCATCTGTACTTCAATGCGGGGAGAATTATCTCTTATACCGTCCTTGGCGGGGTGCTCGGGCTTATCGGTTCGGCGTTTTCCATTTCTCCGGCCATTACCGGGGGCGTCAGTCTGATCGCATCGGTATTCATGATCCTCATGGGGCTCAATATTCTCAATTTGTTCCCGGGGCTCGGCAAACTTCTGCCGAAACCTCCAAAATTCCTGAGCAACAAGATTTTGGATCTGGAAGGGAAAACAGGAAAATGGGTTCCCTTCGTCATGGGGGCGTTAACCTTTTTCCTGCCATGCGGATTTACCCAGTCGTTGCAGATTCTTGTCCTGAGCAAGGGGAGCTGGATCCAGGGGGCTCTGATTATGTTCCTGTTTGCCCTCGGCACGCTGCCGGCGCTTTTGTCGCTCAGCGCGGTTTCCAGTTTTGCCAAAGGCTGGTTCCAGCGGTATTTCCTTAAATTTTCGGGAGTGCTGGTTCTTATTATCGGAATGTCCAATATCGGCAACAGTTTCGCATTACTGGGCGTGAACGGTTCGGGTCTGGCGAGTCTCTTCCAGAAAACGGGAACCGCGGACGTTGCTCAGGCGAGCGACGGAACTTTGCCTGTGATTGAAAATGGGAAACAGATTGTGAACATGAAAGTCGAGGGATATACCTACGCTCCGAACCGTTTCAGGGTGGTTCAGGGGATTCCGGTGGAATGGAGAATTGACGGAAAAAGGGCGGAGGGCTGCGGCCGAGTGATTACGATGCCGTCCATAGGTATCACGGAATTTATGCCTCCTGACGCGGTAAAAACTATTACTTTCACTCCCAAGGATCCCGGTGAATATGCTTTTAATTGCACCATGGGCATGATGACCCCCAATTCGGCGTTTGTCGTTGTACCTGGCGGTGACGTTCAGCGGACATCGGTAGTTTCTCTTGATGGCGCGCAGAAAAATATCGTTGCAGGAAATGGTGCACTCCAAAAAGTCCGCATCGATGTGACGAATCTGGGTTTTGATCCTCCCCTGATTACCGTGAAAAAGGGGATTCCGGTGGAGTTTTCCGTTGACGTTCAGACCAGGCTCAGCGGATGCATGAGCGTTATGGTTATTCCTCAGTTCGACGTGGCTCAGCCGCTGAAACCAGGAATGAATACATTTACCTTTACTCCGGACAAAACGGGTGAGTTTGATGTCATCTGCAGTATGGGCATCAAAGAAACGACTTTACGGGTTACCGATTAATTTCATCACACTTATGATTACAAAACTTTTTACCGTGAAAGGAATGACCTGCCATGCCTGCAAGAAATTGATAGAGATGACAGCGTCCGATTTTCCGGAGATTAAAAAATGCGAAGTTGATTTCACCACCGGCAAGGGATCGATGGAATATGACGACGGATTCGATTCCGGCCGGTTCAAACATGAAGTCGATAATCTTGCGAATTACACTTTAGAATTTAACGATTAATATCATGAAGCATCAGCACGATATCAAAGATATAAACAAAAGATCGCATCTGTCTCTTTCCGGGATGCATTGCGCTTCGTGCGCCATGATCATTGAAAAAGCTCTGATGAAGAACCCTGCGGTCAAGGAGGCCCATGTGAATTTTGCCGCCGAAAAGGCTTCGGTGGTTTTTGACGAAACGAAAAGTTCCATCGCGGATCTTATTGCCGTCGTGAAAAAGGCCGGATATGAAGCCGCCGAGGCGACTGATGTTTCGTCCCAAGCGGAAAGCAAAAAGAGAGAGGAGGGTATCGCAAAATACAGGAATTCGTTTGTGATTTCCATGGCCCTGAGCATTCCCATGCTCTACTTTATGCTGCTGGATTTCTTCAAGTGGCTGCCGGGGGCAGGATTTTTACCGCCGTACGTGGGGATCGTTTCCCTGATTCTTACCATTCCCGTCCAGTTTATCCTGGGTGCGGGGTTCTATAAGGGGATGTGGTCCAGTCTGCGGATGAAATCTTTCAACATGGATAGTTTGATAGCCATCGGTACCAGTACGGCGTTCATTTACAGTTTTTTCAGCTACCTGTTCTTTGTTCTCAACAATGGGACGCTGCTTGGGCTTGGAGGGGAGAAGATTCCGGAACTGTACTTTGAAACTTCCGCGTTCCTGGTCACGTTTGTGCTTCTGGGGAAGTGGCTCGAAGCCAAAGCCAAGGGGAGGACCTCCGAAGCGATCAAGAAGCTTATGGGACTTCAGGCAAAAACGGCGCGCGTCATCCGCAATGGCGTGACACAGGATATTCCGGTGGATCAGGTTGTACACGGGGATGTTGTTCTCGTAAGGCCGGGTGAGAAGGTTCCGGTGGATGGGAATATTACGAAAGGCTCATCCGCGATCGACGAGTCCATGGTGACGGGTGAAAGCATTCCGGTTGAAAAGAAAATCGGCGATACGGTTATCGGGGCGACGATCAACAAAACGGGGACGTTTGAATTTGAGGCCACCAGAGTGGGGTCAGAAACAACATTGGCCCAGATTGTCCGTCTGATTGAAGAGGCGCAGGGATCAAAAGCTCCCATTCAGGCCTTTGCGGACAGGATATCTTCCTGGTTTGTCCCCGCGGTGATCGGGATTGCGGTTCTGACCTTTCTGGTGTGGTTCTTTGTTCTTAAGGCGCCGCTTGATTTTGCGCTGCTGGCGTTTACGGCGGTTATCGTTATTGCCTGTCCGTGCGCGCTTGGTCTTGCGACACCGACAGCTATTATGGTGGGAACGGGGAAGGGCGCTGAGTACGGGATTCTGGTGAAGGGCGGCGAGCCTCTGGAGGCTGCTCAAAAAATCAAAGCGATCATTTTTGATAAAACGGGTACGCTCACCAAAGGAAAGCCGGAGGTGACGGATGTGATGTCTCTTGGGAAGAGCGATGAAGATGATGTGCTGGCCGTGGCTGCTTCACTGGAAAGACTGTCCGAACATTCGCTGGCCGAGGCCATTTACGGCTATGCCGAAGAGGAAGGGGTAAAGCTTGATGAGGTTGAAGATTTTGCCGCGATTCCCGGGCACGGGGTTTCCGGGAAAATTGCAGGTGAATCTTATTATCTGGGAAACCGAAAGCTGATGATGGATTATCCGAACCTGGATATTTCCAAGATCGATCGTAAGATCGCGCGGCTTGAGGAGCAAGGGAAAACGGTCATGATTTTGAGTTCCGACAAAGAAATAATGGGGTTGATTGCCGTGGCGGACCGCGTGAAGGAAAGTTCCAGGGAGGCCGTGAAGAGATTGAAGGACTTGGGGCTCCAGATCTACATGGTCACGGGGGACAATAAGCGCACGGCGAATGCCATAGCCCGTGAGGTTGGCATCGACAACGTTCTGGCCGAAGTGTTGCCGGAGGACAAAGCCGGCGAAGTGAAGAAACTACAGGATCAAGGCCTGAAAGTCGCCATGGTAGGGGATGGGATCAATGATGCTCCGGCACTGGCACAGGCCGATCTTGGCATTGCCATGGGGTCCGGCACGGATGTTGCCATGGAGACCGGTGGGATCGTGATCATCAAGAACGACCTCAATGACGTGGTGTCCGCCTTGCAGCTTTCACGAGAGACGATGGCGAAAATCAAACAAAATATGTTTTTCGCCCTGTTCTATAACGTCATCGGTATACCGATCGCCGCCAGGGTTTTTGCGGGGCTGGGGCTTGTGCTCAAACCGGAGCTTGCTGGTCTGGCTATGGCGTTCAGTTCGGTATCGGTGGTTTCAAATTCGCTTCTGCTGCGGTACTTCCGTCCTGGCAAGAAGAATCTTGTGTCGGCGGTGGCTCCCTATGTCATGCTTCTGCTTTTTACGCTGCTTTTCTGGCAGTTCGCGGTGTTGAGTTCGGGGATGAGCGCTTAAAAGCTGAATGTAATGAGTTCTTGTATTTAGAGCAAAAAAGGGTTCCGATAAGGGACCCTTTTTACAAGTCGATTTTGGTAGCGCCAAGGGGAATTGAACCCCTGTTGACGGATTGAAAATCCGCTGTCCTAACCACTAGACGATGGCGCCTCGTCGCTTTCCCGGTTTCACCCACGTTTTCGGCCAAATTTTGCTATGAAAGTATAGCGATTCGGGCTTTGTTGTCAATTTGATGTACTCTACCACTTTCCGCTGGCTCCGCCACCGCCGGATCGTCCTCCTCCAAAGCCTCCAAAACTGCTCCCGGAACTCCCGGAGGAACTTCCGCCTGAACTTCCTCCAAAACTGCTCCCGGAATGTCCGCTTGATCCGCCGGTTCCGCTCCCCGAACTTGGGTTGAGTGTTCCAACATAGAGAAGCATATTCATTGCCAGTGTAACGACGGTTCTGAGAATAACATCCAACGTTTCACTCTCGGGCATGAATGATGTCCCCATTCCTATGGCCACAGAGATCAGGGCGATGATCCACCAGTTTCTATATTTTTTCTTGTGGGTGTTTTTTTTCATTTCGCCGATCCCAATAGTCACCGTTATGATCATTCCGACGATCATGGCGAATATGTAGGCGAAAATCCAGATTTCGGATGTGTCTTTATTCGTTTCCGGGTCTGGGATGGTTGGGGAACTTGCACCTTCGTTTGTTTCTCCTTTGATTTGAGCCGTTAGTTCTTGAATCGCGGCATCCAGCGCGCCGGTCGGGTCATTCTTTCTCATTTTCGGGATCATCTGTTCCTGGATAATCCGTGATGAGTCTGCGTCGGTAATGGTGCCTTCCAGGCCGTATCCGATTTCCAATCGTATGCCGCGCTCGGCCTGGGCAATCAGGATGAGTATGCCGTTGTCTTTGCCTTTTTTACCGATTTTCCATTCCTCAAACAGTTTGACGGCGTAGTTTTCAATGGTGTCGCCGTTGAGATTCGGGACGGTGACGATGGAAATTTCAGCTCCGGTTTGTTTTTCAAAAGCATTCAGGGTCGCTTCCTGGGTTTGAGTCCATGAGGTGTCGAGGATTTTAGCGTAATCGTTAATGAAACCTGTTGGTTTTCCTGGGCTGGTATAAGCGAAAGCGAATGATGCTATCGACAGGGATACCATGATTGCCGTTACCAGTTTTTTAAGAACATTCATGTGGTGTTTTGTTAGTATATTATTACCATCTTCCGCTTGCTCCGCCTCCGCCGGATCGTCCCCCTCCAAAGCCGCCAAACCCGCCGCCGGAGCTTCCTCCTCCGAATATGGAGAGAAATTGCAAAATGTTGATCAGGGTACCTCCAAACCAATAGATGATGTTATAAACGGTAAAGTTGATGAAACCCACGGCGAAGGCGTCTTCCGAGGTGACGCCGGGGATGAGGAGGACTAAAAACCCGATGACAACAGCCAGAATCCATGCGGCCCACCAGAGTTTTTTTTCTCGTCCGCGGATGAGAAATTCAATAAACCGCATGATGCCCACCATAAAGGCACCGATGAAGGCGATCATGAACGGAATAGACATCCGTTCGTTTTCTGCGGCTTTCTGTTGAAGAATGTTGAGGGCTCTTTCGTAGTCCATCTGCTGAGTGGAAGTTCCGGAAGCCGGGTTGCCGAGTATTGATCGTATTCTGTTCAGTCCTGATGAAAGCGCTTTTTCGGTGTTTCCGTTTTTCAATTCAGGGATCATCATGTTCTGGATGATCCGTGAGGATTCAGCGTCGGTAATGGTTCCTTCCAGGCCGTAGCCCACCTCGATCCGCACTTCGCGGTCAGACATTGCCAGCAGGATCAGGATTCCGTTGTCCTTACCTTTTTTTCCGATACCCCATTCTTGAAACAGTTTGACGGCGTAGTTTTCAATGGTGTCACCTCCCAGGCTTGGAATGGTGACGACGGCAATTTCCGTTCCGGTCGTGGCGTCGAGCGTTTTGAGCGCGTTGTTTTGCGATTCAACCCATGAGGTATTCAGTACCCCAGCGTAATCGTTCACATATCCTTTTGGGCTTCCCGGACTTACGTATCCTAAAGCGAGCGCCCCAAAACTCAGCGAGACAAGTACTGCCGCAAGAAACTTTTTGAGAAACCTCATTTATTTGGTGATAAGGTCCACTTTTGGAGCTTTTTCCGCGCCGTTTTCCGCTGCAAAGTAGGTTCTTTCCTTAAAGCCGAACATTCCGGCAATCATAACGGTCGGGAATGTTTTGATCCTTTGGTTGTAATCCTTGATCATGTCGTTGAATCTCATGCGTTCCACACTGATGCGGTTTTCAGTTCCCTCCAGCTGGGACATGAGGGTCTGGACGTTCTGGTTGCTTTTGAGTTCCGGGTAGTTTTCCATGACAACCAAAAGTCTGGCGAGTGCGGAATCAACCTGGCCTGCGGCCGCCACTTTTTCATCCACACTCCTGGCTCCGCTGTATTTGGTGCGGGCATCAGCAATCATTCCGAATACCTCTTTTTCCTGTTGCATGGAACCCTGTACGGAACCGACCAGGTTCGGGATGAGATCGAACCTTCTCTGGTACTGTGATTCAACCTGCGCCCATTGTCCGTCGGCGCTTTCGTTCAATGCGACCAGGCCGTTGTAGCTTCCCATAAGCCATAATCCGGTCATGACAATAAGTCCTCCAATAACACCGAGTACTATCCAAAGTGGGTTTTTCATAGTTTTTTAGGATGAGTAAAATAACTGACGCCGTAAATTTATCAGTTTACGGGTTTCTGAACAAGGAGGGGGATGAAAATGGTGTACCTGGCGGGGCTCGAACCCACGACCTCAGCCTCCGGAGGGCTGCGCTCTTCCAGCTGAGCTACAGGTACTCGTCGCTTGCCCGACTTTACCCTTCGAATTCTTGCTTCGCAAGATTTCTTCGGGTTTTGTCGGCTGCTCCTCTCCCCAAACGATTCGCTTTGCTAGACTCGTTTGGGGGCCCCATTTTTCCGGTGAAATTTTATTTCTTTTTTGCGGAGTTTTTAGGGGTGTTCGGGTCTTCGATGTAGGTCAGGCCGGTTGGCGGTTGCATGTTTTTTCCGGCGATTTTTTCATAAATGGTTTTGTAGGCCTGAACCTGGATGATTTTTTCGATAAGGTCGCGGTTCTGGCTTAAAAAGTTTTCCTTGTCGACCTGCTGCTGTTGCAATATATATCCCTTTTGCGTTGCCTGGCTCGTGTTTAAGAGGAAGACGATGCTCAGGAGCACGATGATTCCAAGAAGGGTAAAGACGAGAAGATAGATGCTTTTTTTGACCTCCTGTGACAGCGTGGCCTTGCGGGGAATGATTTTCCCTTCCTTTTTGCGGTATTTGATATCCTCAAAGGAGAGTGTTTCTGCCATTGGTACGTGCTTTATG
>JAYRRV010000118.1:0-3894 GCA_041909955.1 Candidatus Altimarinota bacterium | reverse complement strand
TCTCGCAAGCCTTTTATTTTTCATAGTCAACCTCTGCTTGCGGGCGCGGAGTTCATCCGTCATTTTGGTGGCCAGTTCAAGTAAACGTGTTTTTGCCATAAACGGAGTATTAAGAAACAGGAGGGTTGTATGTCGTATCCACGACGACCACGTTCATCCCATGGTACGCCATAGCATGGGAGAGAGGTAAATGATGGTCAATTTTTGAACTTGGATAAGCCTCATGCAGGGCGCCAATGGTCAGGAATGAAACTTCATCGGGTGAAGATTCAACGTAATCCGAAATGTTCGAGGCGATAAACGCATTGTGGGCGTGCATGCGGTAAACAAAATCTGCCTTGTTCTGGAGGATTTTCATTTTCAGTTCATCAAAATCATAACCGACGATCCTTAAATCGTTGCCAAGAATCATTTTCGCCTGAAGTGAGCCGGTTTCAAGAAGTTGCAGATCTTCGGGCGAACCTTGCCGCCTTGCTTTTTCCAGGAACGCCGGAAACTCGTTCTCAGGCACATGGGGAGCCCTGGATAGAAGGTTGCCTTTTGGCATACCTTCCTCATAAACGGTGCGGATCATCCCCGCGCGGAAGGCGGCAATGACCGACTTGCGGATCTGCTCTTGTGATGATTCCATAGTGCGGTGGCCGCGGTCCGGATGCTGGAGTGCCTCTTCAATTTGGCTGTTGGCCGAGCTTTCTCCCATCCGGACATCTCCGCCCTTCATATTGGGTGTAGGGTGAGTTTGCATAAAGAGAACCACGGTTTTTGCCTTGGGATTCTGGCTCTGGACAACATACGAAGGCTGGATATTAAGTCCGCGCAAACGCTCAATGGTTTGCAGGAGCGATGATGATTGGACTTCATTCAAACGGTTCATGGGGATTTTCCGGACACCCGCCCTGGCGATCTCCTGGCGCATTTCAAGAAGAATGGGTTCAAAAGCCTGGTCCAATTCGGTTTCACGTTTTTCGCTGAAATCTTTTCGGAGATCGGCATAGGCCTTCTCAAGGATGAAAATATCCGGATCGTTCGGATATCTGGTTTTAAGCTCCTGCAAAAGAGCTGCGGAATCGTTCAAAAGCTTCTCGACGGAATATCCGGAAGCTTCAAGTGCCGCGTCATCGCGGGTAAGCATCAGAAGATTTTTTTTTGACTCCGTCGGCGAGGCGGTTTCTCTGTTCCTTCTCTTCAGGGGTTTCCGCGGCGACCGGTGTTGCGGAAGGCGCGGATTTTGGCTTACTGGCGGCCTTGGGGGTTGGCGGTGGAGTCTCAACAGTTGAACGCGCGGCTGATTCCCTAACTCCGCCTGCGGCCGCAGATTTTGCCTGCGCCACTTTCTGAGTGAGCTCATCCAGGGTGCGGACAGATCCGTTTTCCGTATACCCTGATTTCCCCTTAAAATTGAGGATATAGCTCAGTTTTCCGTTCTCGATCCACACGTTGAGCATCGCATTTTTCATGAAATCGGTCGAGGCTCCGCCGCCCCAGTCCAGGTACATCTGGACGACCTGATTGTCCATGATATCAAAAGAAACCACATGCCCGATGTTCTGCTCACGGTCCATAAAGGTGCGGGGATCGGTCAGCGTGGCGTAGAGTTTCTCTCCATCCGATTTTGCATCGTTCATCTTCTTCTCATTGTAGTTTTCATTCCAGATCTTGATGTGCGCGAGTTGTTTCATAAAATCATCAAAATTCGCGGCATAACCGTTGCGGGAATTTTCACCGTTCGGACCCGAATTTTCCCGGTTCATGGACCACTCAATATGCCCGTGTGGAAGCGCCGTGGCGGTAATGTATGGATCTCCGCTTTCCAGGACTCCTCCCCCGTGCCAGTCCAGTTCAAAGAACACGGAAAGCTTGCTGGTACGGCTATTCGGAACAGGTTCATGCTCATCCAGTTTGTCCACAATGTTCCGGTACCTCTTAAACTCTTTGGTGTCACGGAGCTGATCCCAGGTCATGCGTCGCAGCACGTACCCGTCATTCAGATCTTTCATCGCCTGCTTGAGCGTACTGAACGGCATGTACGTTTTTCCACCCCCGGTGGTATTCCAGTACAGGCGCCATTCCCCGCCTTCCCTTCGCAAATTACACGTTACGTACAGCTTATTGAACCGTAACTTGAACGTCGGGCCGTCCGGATTTTCGCGGTCTTTCCAGATCTTTTCCAGCGCGTCACGGTATTCGGAATTGATGCCCCCCAAAAATGCGAGATCCGCATCATCTTTTGTCTCCGAAGGTTTCTTGGTTTCGGGGGTTTTTTGCTGGGGTGTTTCCTTGCCGCTTTGCCCCGCGGTGTTTTTTTGCAGGAACTCCATGGCCGCGTAGTACACCTTTCCGCGGTATTTTACCTTCACGAAAGTTCTGTCGTTCACTCGCCATGCGTCGGCGTTTGGATCGGCAAAGGTAATCTCGTTGGATCCCGCTCCCGTCCCTCCCGGAACGGCAACGGTAATTCGGTGGGTGTTTTCATCACGGAATTTAATATCAACAATGGCGCTGGACACCTGGAGTCCACCGGCATACCCCTTAAACCCTTCCGGCATCTGAACTTTCGTCCCGCTGCCCCAGTTATCACCGTACGGGTCCAATGTGGAACCTGGTTTTTCCGGTGATCCGCCTCCGCCAAGAAAACCTCCTCCTCCGGCACCGCCCGGAACTTTGTCGGGAGTCGGTTTTGGCGCTGGCTTCACCTGTGTTTCAAAATCTTTTCCCGCCCTGTCCCATGCGGGGATGAACTTGGTGTCGTACGTTTTTTTCAGTTCTTCGAGCGTGGGCCTGTGGTCAAAGGAAAAAGCACAATCCTTTTTTGCCTGACCGATGATGCGGTCAATCTGCTGGAATTTTATTAAGTCATCGGACGTCAGTTTTGCCTGGGTCTGTGCCAGGACATATTCTGTCGCCTCCTGGAGAGCCGCACGGACCTGATCCTTGTTGTTTTTGTCCGCCTTCGCCATGATCTCATCCACGTGCTTCTTTTCATCGGCCGTCAGCGGTTTTTTATCGAGCAGTCCGTTGATGAACGGCGTCACTTTGCTTTCAAAAAGTTTCTGGACGTCCGGATTTTTAAAACTGGAAACAACTTTATTTCCCCTGACCTCAAACCCCGGTTCACCGAGCTGGTAGCCCCATTGTTTGGATTTGTCGTCGTATTTTTCCAAAAGATTTTTTTCATCGAGGAACTTCAGAACGAACGGTTCCTTTTCCTCCGCGTCCTTGGTCTTTTTTTCAAGATCATCGAGTTTGGTCTTCAATAAGCCGTTGCTGTCACGAGCCATGGCGAGTTTGTTCCACAGCAGAGTCAGATCGGCAAGGGAAGAATTTGGGTTCGGGGAGGCCGCATCCAGGTCGGTGGACTGTTGTCCAAGGGCCGCATCAAGGGCCTTCCATTCGTCTTCCGTGACGGCAGCCGCACGCAAAGCCTTGTTGCGTGCCTTCAAACCTTCGGCGGCTTTTTTATTGGCCTCAACGTCTTTGCCAAAAATATCTTTCTTTGTCTGCATGTATGCCGCAAACTCTTTTCGGGCCTTTTCCACGGCCTCGTTCAACTTGGCGTCATCCAGATAAGAAAGGTCGTCCAGGCTCTTGGAGAGCATCAGGTTCACGGCGGGGTCCTGGAACTTAAAATCGGGATTCGCCGCCAATAAGGTGTCACACGATTTTTTGAACGGATCGAATGTTTTCTGCAACTTATCCCGCCACATCTGCTGCCATTCCTGGGGGTTGGTGATGGTTGCGCAGGCGGTGATCTGGGCCCAGCTTTTTTCCCATTCAATCTGAGCTTTAGTAGGAATCTGCCCCTGGGCCAGTTTATTTTTGGGGTACGTAAAATTGAGTTTCCCTTCGGCCTTCAACGTCTTCAGGCTTGCGTCGATGTAATCTTTATACGCTCTG
>JAYRRV010000117.1:0-7062 GCA_041909955.1 Candidatus Altimarinota bacterium | reverse complement strand
TTTGACTATTTGTGAGGAAGTGTACCCCAGGAATGCGGCGGAAGAACCCAGCAGGGTGAATAAAACCGCCGTTTTGGCGATAACCGAACCGGTGAGTTTCAGCTCCTGCGGAGGGTTGTCCCGTTTGGCAAAAGGATTGACCAGATGTTCCAGCGGGTTGGGGTGGTGACCCGGACGGCCTTGGGATTTTTTCATAATCTTATTGTGAAAAATTATGGCTGTGAACGGAGCAGGTACGTGAGGTAGATCAGGTTGCTCGCTTCGCCGCGGAGAATGGATTTTGCCGGGTAGTAGTTGCCGGATTTTTCCTCGATGAGATTATTGAAGTAGGCGGTGGCGATGTACGGCGCGTACCACGCGTTGGCGTCCGTGTCCGTGAAGTAGTTTTTAGGAGGTTCGGTCCCCAGCGTTTCCACGGTGACGTCCATGGAGTTCAGGACGATCTTCAATGCCTCAACTCTGGAAATCGGTTGTTCCGGACGGAATGAGCCGTCGGGGTAGCCCTGAAGAATGCCCACCGCTTTGGCGTAGCACACGTATTCCGTGTACCACTTGTTCATGGTGATATCATTGAAGCACGCGGTGTTGTACTGGCCGCGGACCGATTCAAAAATGTTGGCCGGGTTGGCTTTGTTGTACGTCAGTGACATGATTTTGACCATCTCCGCGCGGTTCAGCGTGCCGTCCGGTTTGAAGCTCATATCCGGGTATCCCGAAATGATACCGTTCACGTCCATCCAGCGGATGGCGGTTTCATATTTGTGGCCGACGACGTCGTACAGTTTTTCTTTGGGGGCTGGGGGCTGATCGGGCGTGAAGGTTTTGGTCGTGGGGGCCACGAGCGTCTGTCCGACCCATCCTTCCTGGCTGTTCGCGCGGCGGACTTTGTAGTATCCGTCCGTTTCGGCGATCACTTTGATCACTTCGCCCACGGGCAGGGTGGTGATGACCACCGATGTGGTCATGCAGGGGATATTGCGCAGTCTGACGCCGATGGTGACTTCGGCGTTCCAGTTCACGTCATAGACCGGGTCCATCATGCAGTCTTCGGCAAACGCCGGTTGAGTGTGCACCAATAGCCCGAACGAAAGCGTGAAGGCGAAGATCACCGGGAGAAATGTTTTTTTCAGCATAGGGTTGGGGACAACGGATATCGTCTTTATCATAACCCAAAATCCACTTTTCGTTCACTTGACTTTCCTGCCTTTTGTTGGCATAGTACCACTCCATATTTTCTTATGGCGATATTGTATGGGACGAAAGGCCCGATCAACACCTTCCCTGGGGCCGTCGCAACAGGTGAAGACTTTGGATCCAATTGGGAAAGCAGATCGCTTCATGGAAAGTCCGTTTCCCAAGCAGTTCCGATCGTTGAAATATTTTCAGGACACGTACCGTTCACTTTTTGGGTCTCAAACCCGGGAAGTTCCTGATATGGAGTTGGCCCTGGAGGATTATTATCAAAGACTTGATCAGTTTTCCCCCGGCGGTGCGTCCGGGTATCGTTTTGATGAGCAGTCCTATGCCTCGCTGGCGCTTCGTCCGTTGGCCGATGATTTTATGCCGGCGTTTGATCGTGGGGAAACTCCTGAAAATTCGCTGGAACTCAAGCGAAGGATTCTGGATGAAGCGTTGCGGCGCCTGATGAACGTGGTGCCTGAAGAAACGGTACACGCGTTGTCTATGCGTCGAATCGCGGATTTGTACGGCGGGGCACGGTCTTTGAATGAACATGATGTGACGGAACATACCGATTGGCTCCGCCGCGTGCTGCGATATCTTTCGGAACGGGAACTTGTGATGGGTGACTACAAAACTCCTCTCGCGGAAATCAATATGGTCCGCGGCGGAATCGCCAAAGAGGCCGAACGGGTGTTTTCACAAGCGAGTCTGCGTCTGAAAGATCCGGGGGTAATAGGTGTTACTGCAGAGTGCCGGAAGCTTATGGATGCAATGATCGGATTTATCGGAGTCGAATCGGAACGGATGGCTTCCAGAACGAATATTCCATCAGTTTTTCTTGATGTGCTCAAAGTCTATGCGGAGGAGATGGTCAGATACCATCTGAAGCGGAATGTGAAGTTTGTGAAAATTTCCCCGCGACAGCTTCGGCCGGATGTCCGTCCTGAAGAGCTTGTGCCTTTGATCGAAGAGATGATGAAACTGGATGTTATGGCCGGGCTGATGGAGTATCTTGATGTGCTGGTTCCAAAATGCCTGATTGATCTCAATGAGCAGGATTCTGCCGATGAACATGAATGCCGGTTGACGACCAGGATTCATTTTGGCGAAGGCGGCCGGATCCAGATGCTTCATGCAGCACTTAAAGGTTTTGATGAAATGATCGGTTCGGTTAAGTTTCAGGGTTGTGAGATCGCCGACCATCCGCAAGACGTGGATTTTTTTGATCCTACCGGATTGGCCGTTGTTTCGTATCGCTCTCAACAAGAGATATTTATGGTTTCTCTTCGAGAATTGAGGGCCGCTTTTATCCGGCAGTCCCAGCGGGGAAGATTGGGGCTGGCCACTGATGTCACCCGAGCCTATTTCACGTCGAAGTTTTCTGAGAGGGTTGAGCGGTGCGAAAAGGTTCTCTACCCGGCGATGGTTGCCGAATTGGAAGCGTGGTATATGCAGCACAGCGCGATGTTATGCCGGTCTTTGGATGATGAACTGGTGAAGAGCAATGCGGACAATCTTTCCCAGCTGTATCGTTCCGCCGAACTGTTGAGGGAAAAATGGAGTCAGCTGGTTGCTTCCGACGGAAAGCGAGAGGAGCAGAAAGGGGTGAATACCGTTCGTCTGTTTCAACCGCTCCTGAAAAAACTTCAGGAAAGTGCTGAAAGACAGATCAAAATTACCCGGCAGTCATCGATTGCAAAACTGAAAGTGGTTTACCATGACCGTCTTACGGATTTTCAGTCAAAAAAAGAACAGTATGAACGGGACGGCGGATTTACCGGAGAAGTTCACGATGAGTATGTCCTGGGAATGCGGCATGCCAAGACGTCGTACCTTGCCACGCTGTATCAGCTTTGTACCGGAGAGGTGATTCCGGAAATGGCCGTGGATGTCATCAATGAGGCTTCCCTGCAGCATTTTGCCACGTTGACTCCCGTCATGGACATCCGTTTGTCCCAGAGGCTTAATCTTGAGATGAGTCTGAGTTTGAAGTACGGCAATAAATATAATCTTGAATATGAGGTTTGTGAAAAAGATCCCAACCATGCGCGTGCCGCAAGGATGCAAGAGACCATTATTTCCCACATGGTTACCCGCATGCTCATGCATCAGCGTAAGGACGGAGATTCCGGGGCAGAGGATTCCGAACTGGAGGAGCAGATTACAACCGCGGCCCGTGAGGTGTTTGAACAGTTACCCGGATATGATCCCGAAATGCAGGAAACCCTGGATCAGCAGTATTATTCCCTGTTCCTGGATGCCTTGTCGTACCGGATGGTCGTTGATTTTGGCGGGACAAAACTCCTCGCGGATACGAAAGGCGAACGTCAGAAAAATTTTCTTGGTTCCTTTGATGCCGTCATTGACGGTTTTCTGGAGACGATCGAACGCCTCCGTCCCGAAGAAGTGACTGACGCGGCGCTGATTCAGCTGCTCCGGTTTGTGATGACCGCCAATTTCATAGCCCAGGCGGATGTGGGAACAAAAGTCAGCAAGTCGTATGTGGAAGGTTTTATGCAAAAGAGGTATCAGAATCTCACCCGTGTTTTCCAGGAGTTTTGCCAACGACCCGAAATTTCCTCCCGGATGAAGGCTTTCATTGGCGCAAATTTTGATCAGATCATGATGTTGGGATTCGCCATGTACCAGCAGGGGCTGGATTACCGGTTTCCGAATGAATTGCCATCGAAATAGCTCGATCGCGTTTTGATATTTTATCACTATGGCTGGAAAAAAAGGACCATCACTGGACACCCTTTGGGAGAAATTTCTGACAGAGCAGGATGATTCTCCCCGGAAGCTCGATGCGTTTCGCAAGTACCGGTCAGCGGTGAAGGAACACTTCGAAAAACTCTCCCGTCCTATTGATGAGATCGTTGCCGGTTGTTCATCCGACGTCAAACGGGTGCTGGATATGGTTGAAGATGATGATGACGATGAGTCCGATGAGGTGGAGGAGGATGTGGTGGCCCGGTCCCTCCAGGAGGTGCAAAAACTTTTACTGGATGCCGGAATGTACGAATGTTACCTCGTGGCGTTTGATGAAACCGGTTATACGTGGAAAGAGGCTCTTAAGAGGGCGAAGAAACTTAAAATGGCTCCCACCCAGGTGTTTCGTTTACGGGAGGGTGCCACTGTTCCACGGGAAGTTCTGGGGGTTGCCCTCAAGGTGCTCCGGAATGTTTCCGCGCTTGATGACTGCCATGAAACCCATGGACTCCTGTATTCCGCGGTGGAAAACATGGTCCTGGAAGTCCTGTCAAAAACCATCCAGAGAAAAGTGGAAGATTATGAGTCCAAAAAAGTTGTTCCGCTGGATCTGAACGAGGAACTGGTGTTCCTCCGTTATTTTTCGACGTTTGCTTCGAATGATGAGGATTGCGATGCGGTGCTCAAGCGGGCGCTTGATGTGCTCCATCACCAGGGGGAAATTGAACCCCGGGAGGTGGATCATTCCCGTGAAGGATTCAGTGAATACCTTACGTACCTTTCCGAAAGGGGAAAGTACCGGAAGATCGTGAAGGAGAGACAGGAACATCCGGATACCAAACTGTACTCCCAAGCTGCACAGATTTTTGTTGAAGCCCGGGTGAAGACGGGGTGTTTTATCGATTATGACGATCACGGGATGCCTTTTACGAATGATGTGACCCCCCAATATCCCTGGGCGGATCTGAACATGTACCGGAAAAATTTCCGCATGACGCGAACGGTTCCGGCGCAGTTGCGGATTATGCGACGCGCTTCGGTGGCGGAACTTCTGCGGAAACTGGTGAATAAAGATCTGGATTTCGGGGAGTCTCAAAATGCCGCCAGTACATCCGTCGGTTATTTTGATGATCAGGAAGATCTGGAATGCGATGTCATCCGTGTTGCTACCCGCGGTTTGCGAAGCGCCTATGAAGAAACCAAAGTTCCAGTCCCGGAATTGTTTGCTCCGATCAACGAATTGCTGCAGCTGCAGATGAATGCGTTTGGAAAGATTCTTCGTGCACGATACGGCAGAAAGTATCGAATCCTTCAGCCGCGCATCAAGACACCGGAATCCACCCTGTTGAAAATGCTTAAGGAAGGCAAAACCACCGTGGCGTCCATCACCGACCTTATCGGGTTTACCGTCCTGACCGATACCGAAGAGCAGGCGGAACAGGTGTATGCCGAGGTGAAGGAGATGATGGATCCGAAGGACATCAAGGAGGCTTTAACCTGGGAAAAACCCACGCGGCGCGGATACAAGTCTATGGACATTACCGGTATTCCTGAAGGTTTTCAGGCCAGGATCCAGGTGCAGTGCAGGACCAAGGCGCTTGATGCCCGGAACTACGGCATGTATGCCAACCATAATGCGTACAAGGTTTTTTCCGGTAAAGAACTGTTGCAGAAGATCGACGCCGAGCCGGAAAAATACCTGGACCAGCTCTACCAGGCGGTTCACAACCTGCGCATGGCGTATGCCAACGTCAAGGAGCACAACATTACGGATCCTGCGGCCCTCGATACGCTCTATGGAACGGACTTTTCCGACGCCTTGAGCATCGTGCGGACGCAGAGGTTGTATTAGGCGGGATTAATAGATATTCCCCCGATAGTCGATCGAGAGAATTTTTATTTTACCGTCACTCACCTGGAAAATAATCCTTATTTTGCCGACACGGAGCCGGTACGCGTTGTCACCCCAATTTTATGGCATTCTTGATGGAAGCCTGCGCAGTGACATCGATGGAAAGCTGTTTTTAGATTGTTATCGGTTTTCCCTGTTTTGATTTCGGATCTTCATCATCGTCCTTGGGCATGTTTTTTGCTGCCCTGAAGAATACGGTTCCAACAGTTGTGAATATTCCTCCAAAGAGGGTCAAAAATCCTACGAGGAACCAGATGGAATAGGATTCTTTGATCGCTGCTTGTTTTGGATTTGAAGGATTATATACCACTTCTACTGTTTCATTGAGCTTGTAGATGATCCATGTATTGGAGAAGTTATCCTTGAATTGAACGGGGAAATTACTGTTTTCAGGGGTGAACTGGACGATCGGTTGTGAACTGGAGTGTGAATAGGAACGGCCTTTTGGCAATCTTTCTCGTGATGTTGTGGCTTCAATATCAAGTACTGTTCCAGTTGTTGTTTTTGCGCTCTGGCGAAAAATGATTTCATTGATTCCCATACTAGCACCTCCAATGAGCGACAGGAGTCCGATGATGAGGGGGAAAAGGAATATATTTTTAGACATAGTATTGAAATTAATATTTATTGTTGATCGCTCCCATCGCCCCTTCCACAAAGTCGCGGAATTCGTTCTTGCCTTTGGGCCAGTTGGCACCGTCGCCCCAGTCCGGCAGCCGGTCGCTTTCAAGGCACGCCTTGATCTTGAGCAGCGTCGGCTCCACCCAGGAATCGTCGCCCACGTAGGGGATGATCTGTTCCTCGAATTTCAGTTTCGCGCCGAAAGTGCGCGGCGTCTTGAGGGCGTTCACGTAGAAGAAGTACGCGGTGTCGCTCACTTTAAAACCGTTGTGGCGCAGGAGCCACTGGTAGACCTCCATCTGGCGCTTGTAGCCCTGCTTGTACTTGTCGTCCAGGCTGATTTCTTCTTTAGTGGAAGTGCTTTTGTAGTCCACCACGTGGAGTTCGCCTTTGCTGTTGAGCCAGAGGTCGTCCACGGCGCCGAACACCAGGAAGTTCGTCCTGGGCTCAAGGAACTGCACGCCCCTGAAGTTGTTGCGCCAGGTGTCCATGTCCGGGTGCGTGAACGGCACGGCCTTGATTCCGTTTGCGGTCATGACCGGATGCGGCTGACCTTTTTTGCGGTACTCGTCGAACTCTTTTTTGAGGAGGGCGTCCACGGCGGAGTTGAGGGAAAAGCCGGGAATGCCCGGTGCCGG
>JAYRRV010000116.1:0-2836 GCA_041909955.1 Candidatus Altimarinota bacterium | reverse complement strand
TGGCTTTCGTTGGCTGTGGATTGGTGGTTTTGGCCGCTTTTTCGGGGGCAGGCTGTGCAGCCGGTGGTTGGGCTTTTGGAGCGGGTGCGGGTGCGGGTGCGGGTGCGGGTGCGGGAGCGGGAGCGGGCGCGGGTGCGGGTGCTGGCGCCGGGGCCTGTTGAGGGGCCGGGGCCGATGCCGTTGATTGTGTAGGGGTGGGAGTGACGGGTGCCGTTTCGGTTTCGGTCTGCGTAATCGGAGTTGATCCCTGAGCGCTTGGCTGGGTCTCCTGCGGGACTGTTTCTTCCGGAGGAAGCACGCCCGCCTCAAAACCGTCAGCTTCCTGTTGAGTCACCCGTGTTCCTGTACCGTCAAAACAGTTTTGAATTTCGAAAGTTCCGCTGCTCTTTTCCTCTTCACTGAGCATGCCCGAAGGTAACACTCCCGCTACAAACGACACCTTTTTTACCACACATTGCTGGTAAACCATGCCATGGACTATGGCTGCCCCGGTGGAAAGTCCGATCACCACGATCAGCACGTTTGCCGCTATTTTTACCATTTTTGACCTCCCGGAAATTTCCGGCCGGGGTTGGTTCGTTTCAACGTCCATAACATTTCGTCAAAAAGTACGTTTAAGCGTTCTTGGCGCGCTATTATAGGGCAAAATCAAAACTTGTCAATACGGCTTCGGTTTCGCGAAAACTGTTTTCTTTTTGCCAATATTCGGTTATTATCGCCTCCTTTTATGATTTCTGCGATTTATGACCAAATTTCCTGACATGGGTTCCGTTGGCGAGGACTTCACGCGGTATCAGGAACTTGTCCCGGAATATGCCCTTCCTATGAGTAAAAGGGCTCAGGCCGAGCTCCAATCGCTCATGTTTGACGGAGACGGAAAGTCCCTTCCCGAGCGCGAGGCGGCAAGAAACATCCTGATATTTCAGCAAAGAATCCGTGCCAAAATCGCACAGCTGGAGCCAAATCTTCTATGGCATTCAAAACTCCATGAAGTGCGTGATGGGGGGCAGATGGTGACCGTCGGCAGCAGCGAAGCCGAGTTTGAAGCGGCTCCAAGGACCGAACTGAAGGCTTTTCAGGAGATCCTTACCGCTGAAACCGAGCGTATGGCTTTTAAAAGAGGTGAAAAGTTTGTCACGGCCAGGGATATTATCATCGATCCCGCGCTGATAACCAATACTTTGCTGGAAAACCTCGGCCTCGGAGAGTTTGTTCCTCCAAAAGGCACCAAACGAGAGGCACAGGTCGCGCACCGCGCAAAAGCTATTCCGGCCATTAAGGAGATGCTTGAGGGGCTTGAAGCCTTTACCCTCTCCCACGAACATGAGAGGTCGAAAATGAGGTATTTCAGGCTCTTCCGTGTCAACGGGGGTAAAAACGGAGGCATGGTTCTGGGAACACAGGTTATCGGAGATCAAAAAATCCTGTTTCTCACAGACCTCCATGGGGCTCATCGCCGGATCGGGCATATTTTCAGGGGATATGATGAAGAAATTTCCATCCTGCAATCCATCCAGAGCACCGTCCGGGACGTGGATGTGAGCATCAGCACCGAATGGCAAAAAACGAAGGACCCCCAACGCATCCAGGAGGTGAAAGACCAACTCAAAGGCCTCGTCGACAAGCTGCGTTTTGTGACGAATGCCCATAAAAAGAAAATGAAGGAACAGATCGAGGCCGCCGTGACGATGGAGACGGTCTATACGAGACCCGCGCGAAGAAAGCCGACCCTGGGCGGCGTCATGAAAGTCGTACGTCCCTCAAAGACCATCGTCGCGCTGAATCCGGGGGCAACCCGCGCCCGCATCAACACGTCCCACCTTCACGTGGGAAAAAGGATTGAGGAAATCGCCGCGATCAAGCGATATCTGATTGAGGATGAAACCCGGGTCCAAACCTATATCGAGGGCCAAAGCAGACCTTTCACGGAGTTTTACGATACGGTGAACCAGCTCCATGAACAGTTCAAAGTGTACCAACTCGACCGTCCGTTGACGGAAAAGGAACGTGGAAAGGTGATTACGAATCTGCGTTCCCTGGAACGGCGATGTTCGTTCGCTTCAACGCCCATCATGATGTTTGAGCCCTACCAGACCTTTGGGGCCGTCATGGTCGGGTACATCGACCGGACCACACGGGCTCTTGAAAAAGGTGAAGATCCTGTTGCCCGCCAGGAGGCCGCTACGGAATTTACGAAGATTTATCTGGTTACGAAAATCCAGCGGTTCTACAGCGAACTTCAGGCATTGTATGCTGAGTTTTTCAGCGGTGACAGGACAAAAACCCCAGATTTTGATGCACTGACCCAAAAGATTTCCGCTATGGATCTTTTGCTGAGCAAAAAAACGATCGCCCCCCAAGTTGAGACGGCTGATTTCAACCGGGTGTTCGGCGAGCTGTACCACCTCGTCAACAGCATCAGGAGCCGCGCCAGGAAAGCAAAAAGTTCCCAACTTGAAAACAACGATACCAAGGCCATCCGTCAGTACGTCAAAGAGATGCACGACCGGATTAAAAGTTTTGATTTTGTTGAACTTATGGGAAGAATCGGACGCACGCCGGCGCCCACGCCGCCCAACCCTCAGGCACCGCGCGAGTCGGAAACGACCATTGTTTCGCCGCCGCCCGTGACCGTTGAATCCGTCGTTAAAACTGCGGTCGGTGACGTCCGAAAGGCCATGGAGGATGACGGATCGGATTCCAAAAAACAGGCCGGGTGAATCTATTAATGTCGAATCGTTCCCGTTTGGACCACTTCGAACGCGTTGCCGGGGATTCCTTTGAGCTGGTTAAGATCCTCGTCGTCCCAGCGCGGGTCGGCCGTGCCGGTGAAGTA
>JAYRRV010000115.1:0-3521 GCA_041909955.1 Candidatus Altimarinota bacterium | reverse complement strand
TACAGGTGTCATATTTGCTCTCTCCAAAATCCCTCTGATCTTCAAGCTGAAAATCGGCATTCAGACGGTATATTTCCGTGATGGTCTGAACTGAATTGTTTGTTGTAGGTGCCAGTTCCCCCATAGGGTCTTGAGGATTGAATATATCTTGACATTTTACCACATATTGTTGTACTATACAAATCCTGCTCATGGCTTTTTATTATGAAAGATAAGCGACCCGATGAAGATTTTTACGCTCTGGGCCTTCCGGAAAAGGCTCTGGACGTTACGGTCTATACTCCCGACGAATTGAAGGAATTTCTTGGGTTTGCGGAGGTAAAGACCCTCAGGGATATTGAAACTCCCGGTGAGTTTTCGATGTTTTCCCGCACGGTGAACGATATGCTCGAGGCTTCTTTGGTTTTGAAGGGTAACCGTGCCGAATTACAAAAAATATTCGCCCCCGTCGATATTGTAACCGCCGACCATCTTGGCTTTTGGAGAATACTCTATGGAACGAAAAAGCCGGTCCAATGCCTCCCTCCCAAAAAGAAACTCACCTCCAATCCCCATGGTCCGCATTATTCCCTGGAGCTCCGTGAAAACAGGACGGTTATCAGAGCAAAAGGCCGGTCTTTTCAGGAAGCTGAGGATCTTTTTGACGAGGCTTTTGCAAATTCGGTTGTTGATGCTACACCTTCTTCACGTCCCCCCGGTCCGGATCTGCATGACGATCCCCGTACACGGGTATTGAAGCTGGGCGCATACGCGCTGGCACCTACCCTCCTGCAGGATCCGCAATTCCATGCTCTTTATGACAAAACGTATCAAAATATTGAGGATTGGAACGATTTTGTCGGGAAATTCAACCAAGTTGTTCAAGGGACGCGGAGCCGCGTTCATGCGATTGTTTCCGGAATACTCAACATGGATGACAAGAGTTGTGAACTCACGCCTTTTGATGAACAGTCCCTGAATGAACATGAAGGATTAGGAGCATTGATACTCAAGGTCTTGCGAAGCGACCCAGTCCTATACTCAAGATATGAGGCCCTTCTTTTTTCGACCGGCGAAGATTTCCTCGCCAGAAAAAAACAGGGAGGCAGAATCCGGGGTCTGCTTACGGAATGAAAAGTCAGCACTTCCTGACAATACAGAAACGATGAATACACGAATTTGGACACCTGAAAGGGCAATTGCACAGGTTCCAGTGCATGGAGTACATCATTCGAGGCTGTATCTCCGCAGGAGCGTCTATTCCGATCATCAGGGGTTTATTGATGCGGTGTGCCCGCTTCTTCCTCAGACACCGATACCCGGCCATGAGGACGCGATGTCGTTCGTAAATTTCCTGGGTGACATTTCGTACCGGACCGATGCATTGAATCGCATCATCCTGGCTATCATTGAAGCTACCGTGGTGATCAAACCCACCACCTGTATCACCGCCCTCAAAGAGGGTGTCAGGCTCGCCAATACGGAAAACAGGTTAAGGGAACGTGTCATCCCCGTTGTCGTTGTGGATGAAGAAAGGGCACACACCCAGTTCGATGAAACTTTCATTAAAAATCCAGATGGCCCCAAGCAGGTGTTTGAACAGGCGAAGGCCATTGGTGCAATTGCCATCAATGTGACGCCTCAGACCCTGAAGGTCCGAGTCCGAAAAGCCGTTGAAGATATTTTGAATGGAACGGTTCCCCGTTAGTCCACCAGTTTTTTCATCAGATCTAATTCCTGTTGAAGGGTCTTGTCACCGATTGCCGTCATTTCATTTCCGAAGTACTCGGCGAAGTCGGCAAACACTTTTTTGTAGTGGTTCGAAACGTTCAGAGGAATCGACTGTCTTTCCCATTCGTTCAGTATCGGGCACATCGGGGGCATTGGCGGAAGGCATCGCATTTCGGGGCATCTGATGCCTGTTTCGTACATGATGATCGGCGGGCAGGCTATACCAGGTTTCTGATGCGAACGGCCTTCGTCAGCCGCCCAGCTCTTCACCAAATCGGCATAGCGTGAGAGCAATATTCCTTTGCGTATGCCGTTATTGGCGTAGTATCCGGTACTCTCCGATGGGCTGAACACGATGGCTTTTTCGTCGGTCTCTTTCTTTCCGTTGCGGTCTTCGTAAGTGACCCGCAGTGAGAGTCTTCCGTTTGTGCCGTTTCCGCTTTCACCGCCGGTTCGCCGGAGTTTCAACAGTACCAATCCCCCCTTTGTTTCCCCTTCTTCGGTTTTTGACGGAAACAGCGTGTTCACCTTCATGATTTCACCGGTCGCCTCATCGGCTTCCGGTGAACCGTAAACTTTTTCAATTTCCCAACCGTCGGCGATCAGCTTCAGGTTCAGATCAAAAACCAACGGCGTGACCATGTACTCAAAATCCTCATCCATAACCTTCGCGAACTCTTTGGACGAATGGACGGAGAAATAGTTTGCCCCCCGGATTTTAGTCAGCGCTTCCACAAGTTCGGTATTGAAGTCCACCCCGACGCCCACAAAGGTCGTATACATGCGTTTTTCCGAGTTGTCGCTCAGGATTTTTCCAAGACCTTCCTCGCTGATCTTGCCGATGTTCGGCATTGCGTCGGTGATAAAAATAATCCTGTTTTCGTAGACGTCCGGATCGGATTCCGAAACTTCATTCAGCATTTTTGTGCCCTCCTCCATCCCCGATTCCATGTATGTTCCGCCCTGTTCCCTCAGATCAAGGATATGTTTTTTGATGGCGTCCATGTCCGTGTCCCCTACTTTCGTAAGGGGTTTTGCTTTGTAAGCGTTGTCGTCGAAGAGTACCAACCCGAAGCGGTCGTCTTCTTTCAGATGTCCCAGGAGCGACACGATGGATTGCGAGGCGACCTCCATCTTGGTTTTTGTTTCCGTCTCCGTGCCGACTTTATTTTCAATCTTATTTCCGAAACGATCATAATAATATTGGTCGAACGGTGATCCCATGGACCCGGAAATATCCATCACAATCACGAGGTTAAGTTTCTTTCTCTGGAAATCGGACTCCCTGATGCCGGAATTAAGGCCTACCGAGAGATAATAATCGTTTTGCTTTGAAAGCGGATCGGCTGAAACCGTCGTGCTGTATGACGGGCAGAAAAGTTTGGTGCATTCTTCCTTTGCCCCTGTGTCAAAAAAGTATCCGTAGAATAAACCTTCATACGTGATGTCCGAAGGAAGTGGTAAAAATTTGTTTGCGATGTTTTCACGGAAATTATTGATATCTTTGGCTCCGCCCACGGCGTACCCCAGATTTGCCGCACCGGGTGCGGACATGGGCATGGCCGTTTTCATCATTCCCGTGGCGGGGCTCATGCTTGGATATGCACGGTTGTACTCCTGATTTTCCGCAGGATTAAAACTCCAGTCGTCAATTTTTTGCGTGATGAGCGGCCGTTCCTGGGTGTCCAGGATACCCGTGTCAACGGAACCAGGAAGATCGCATCCTGAAAATCCTCCCGCCATTGCGAGAATGAGGAGAGAAAGCAGTGCTTTATTTTTCATATTGGTCGGTTTAAGGATTCACCTTCTGT
>JAYRRV010000114.1:0-2161 GCA_041909955.1 Candidatus Altimarinota bacterium | reverse complement strand
CGATTTTTTTGAAAAGCCAGCGGTGCTCATCCCACTGGGGAAATCCGCGAGCCGCGGCGACCAGATATTGAACGCCGAGGCTTTTGCCAAAAACCACCTCTGCAAGATTTTTTTCGAGGGGGAATTTTCGGACATTGAGTTTTTTGATGATGTGCAATCCATGATCAAACACCGGAAAACGGCACATCTGGGTCACTCGGCGAATACAACGGAGGAAAAATTCCGTGCGCTGGACAAAATTATCCGCTTACTTCAAAAACCATGAAGATCGGAGTCAATGCCCGTTTTCTCACGAAACCCTACACCGGGATCGGGCAGCACACCAGGTACCTTTTTGAAGCCATGGCCCGCGTCCTGCCGTCCTTGAATATTCTGATGGTCGCCCCGGAACCTGTTGATATTTCCCTGCCGTCGAATGTAAAAATACAGGTTCTGCCTGAAAAATTTATCGGTACGCCAGGTATGCGTAAAACGTACTGGGAACAGCGCCAGGTCCCGAGGTTTTTCAAGGAACAGCAAGTCGATCTTGCCCATTTTCCCTATCCTTCCAATCCATGGACCGGTTTTGAAAAACCGGTCTGCGTGACGGTCCATGACACCATTCCGTGGGAATCCGCCGCGTACCGGCGTTCCATGACCACACGACTGTACCAGGACTCCTGCCGTTTTGCCGTGAAGAAAGCCGATCATATTTTTACCGTGTCGGAATCTTCAAAACATGACGTCGTGCGCATGTGCCACGTTTCCGATGCAAAAATATCTTTGAGTCACAACGCCCCGGCTCCGCATTTTTTCACGAAAATCTCAGTAGATGCGCGTCAAAAAGTTCTTCAAAAGTACGGACTTGATCCGGGGCGCCGCTACTTTTTTTACGTGGGCGGATATGATGAACGCAAAAACGTGAACATGCTCCTTGATGCCTACCGGCGGTTTATCGGATCGAAGTATGACGTCGATCTTGTGCTTGCGGGCGGCAAAGCGGTGAATGATCCGCTGTACGAAAGTTTTGACAATATCGTCCATCAATCCCGTTCAGAACGACCGGGAAAAGTTCATACCACCGGTTTTGTTGAGGAAACCGATCTCCCGGCCCTGTATCAGTCCGCGTTGGCGTTCGTGAACGTTTCAACAAAAGAGGGATGCAACTTACCCCTTCTGGAAGCCTTGTGCAGCGGAACTCCCGTGGTGACTTCCGACATCCCGGTTCATCGCGAAATGGTGGAAAGTCATGCAGTTTTTGTCGGCCGCCATAATGTTGATCAGCTTGGCGGCGTGATGGATCAGCTCCTGAGGGACGAACCGTTTTTTTCCGCCCGGAAACAGGATGCCCTCAGCTACCGTTGTCCGTTCACGTGGGAAGCGTCGGCGAAAAAAGTCCTGTCTGTTTATGAACGGCTTATCCGGCGGTGACCTGTGCTATAATAGTTCCGTTGAGTCTTGTTCAACTTTACCTATGAATCAATCTGCAGTCATCGCGGTTTTATCCTTTCTGGTCCTGCTCGGCATCGCCGTACTGTTTTTGTACCTGCACCTCAGGGCCATCCATGACGAGGCGCTTTCCTACTGGAAAAGCATTCTGGACAAGATGAGGATCCGCAACGATATGGTTCCGAACCTTATTGAAACCGTCCGCAAATACGCTAAAGGCGAAGAAAAACTGCTCAATGAAATGATCCTGCTCCGTTCAAAAAGCTGGCCGATGGAACATGCTGACGGCCATAAGGCCAACGCCGAACTGACGCTGACGCAGGATCTGCACGAGGTGTGGAAACTTCCCCAGAAATTCCCTGAACTGAATCTTGATACCAATTTTCTGTCGCTGAAGATGGAGTTCCGTAACCTCGGGAAGGAGATCGATGAAATGGTTGATGCTTATAACAAGAAAATCCGTTCGTTCAACGGACGCGCGGGCTTTGTTCTTGTGCAGCCCCTCCTGGGATTGATGCGGTTGAAAAAGTTCCATGTGTTTGAGTTTGAGGCGTAGCTGTTTTATAGCTAACGCGGGTGAGTACCCTCGCACCCTTCGGTTTTTTGCTGTGCGATTTTATGTTTTATATAAGCCGCGTATTGCATTTTTTACAAATAAGTCTTGACGGTGAGTATCCACTCACCTATACTTGAACTGTCCTTCAATTTTTACCAACCATTTATGCCAGAAGTT
>JAYRRV010000113.1:0-4724 GCA_041909955.1 Candidatus Altimarinota bacterium | reverse complement strand
GCATTTGTTGAATTCCTGCCGGGGAAGGACGGTTTGGTCCACATTTCACAGCTCGCCTGGGCGCGCGTCAACAAGGTGGAAGACGTTGTGGGACTTGGCGATACCATCAAGGTAAGACTTATGGAGATCGATCCCCAGGGCCGTTACAATCTCTCTCACAAGGTTATGTTGCCACATCCTGCGGGCGCCAACGGTGACAACGGTAACGGAGCACCGGTAAAAGGCAAATTCTAGGCCCAAACAAACCAATGAAATCAACAAAAGCCCCCCGCAGAACGGGGGGCTTTTAAAATGTTATTTTTTTCCTGGAACTTTCCCATTTGGTAATTTGCCATTCAGAAGCCCGTCGCGCATATGGATGATCCTTTGAGCCATGTCTCCATATTCCTTTTCATGGGTCACCATGACGATCGTCTGGCCACCCTTGTTCAGTTCAAGCAGAAGTTCAACGAGCTGTTGGGATTTTTCGGTATCAAGGTTTGCCGTTGGTTCGTCGGCAAAAAGGATTTTTGGTTTATGGGCTATAGCCCGCGCCACACTCACGCGTTGTTGTTCACCCCCGGAAAGCTGGCTCGGAAGGTTATTTATCCTATTTCCCAGACCGAATTTTTCCAATATTTCTCTGGCGGTTTTTTCAGCGGCCTTTTTTGAATTTCCTTTCATCATCAGTGGAATCATAATATTCTCCGCCGCTCCGAGTTCGGGGATCAACGCATAATCCTGGAAAACAAAACCGAACTCATACAGCCGAAACCTGTCACGTTGAACCTGGTTGAAATGCCCGGTGTCCTTTCCTTCTATCCAGATCTTTCCGCCGGTTGGGAAATCGATGAGGCCGAGCTGGTAAAGCAGCGTGGACTTCCCGGAGCCGGAAGGTCCCATGACGGCAACAAATTCACCCTGTTTGACTTGAATATCAACGCCCCGCAGGGCCTTTGTTTCCAAATCCCCGTTGTAATAGGTTTTTGCCAGATTTTCGGTTTTTACGGCTAGCGTCATCGTCCCAGAATAGCATCTAAAGTGTTTTCATGTGCAATCAAATATGCCGGCAGCAGCCCGCTGAAAAAAGCCACAACAAAAAGCAAAACAATACGGGCGGCCGCGTATTCGGGAGCAACAAACAAAGTGGCGTCTGAAAAGGGAAAATCTATGGGGTGGACATCAAAATAGGGTATGAGTCCGAAGTAAAGGACGAGCAAACCGATTGTGACCCCTATCAAGGTATAAAACAGACCCTGAAACACATACGACACGATTATGGCGCCGCTGCGGATACCGATGGCCTTCAGAATCCCAATATATTTTCGTCGCGAAACGGCATTGACGAAAATAAGAATGAAAATGGTGATTGAACCGACCATCAGACCGATAGCCCCCACAATGTCACCGATAAAAGTCATGGCTTTATTGACGTCATTGATGGCGCTTCCCATAGCCTCAACCCAGGTTTCAATTCTGTTCTGTCGGTCATACCCGGCATTGTGAAAAAAGGATTTAAATCGGTCGGCCTCGTCCGGGTTTTCAATCTTGATCGAAATGTCGGAATACTGGGGGGATGTCGTTCCCAAAACATCATTCAGTTCATCTAAATTTACAAAAACATTTAAATTGAGAATGGCGACTTTCGTTTTGATGATCCCCACGATGGTGTATTCTCGCTGAACACCGTTGCCGTAAGTGGCCAGCACTTTGCTGCCGATCGCAACATTTTGGAGCGCTTCCCCAAATGCGATGGTGGCCCCTCTTCCTGCGACAAGCGATCCAAGTACGATCTTATCCCGGTCCCCGGGTTCAAGAAATCTCCCTTCGATCACATATTCGTTGATTGGAGTGGTTTTGGCTTCCAGCAATGGGTCGAGCCCAACCATCTGTGCCGAAACGTTGCTGACTTCACTTCCGGTTTTCTTTTCCTTGTAACCAATTTCGAGTTTTGCCCCCGCATGTAGATGAGGTGAAAGACTTACAAAACCGGGAAGGTTCTTTGCGAAATCTATAACCTCCTCGACGCGTTGGATGTATGTTTTATCCTCGGGAGGCCGGATCCTGACCGAACCGGCGTACAGATTGATGTATCCGACATTCGCACTCTTGATAAGCCCCAGAAGTAAGCCTCCTACTCCAACCATGTTTAAAAATATGAGGGTCAAAATTGCAATAATCAAAATGGTCACATACCGGTTTCCCCGCTTAACGGTGCGTCTAGCCAGAAAAAAACCGATGCGAAGTGAATCTTTCGTCGTTGCCATACGAATCCTTAAACATTAATTCATGGGAATAAGAACCGTATCACCCTCTTTGAGTCCGGAGACCACTTCAACCATGCCGCTGTCACCTCTCGAACCCGTGTGAACGACACGGGTCAGGTCGGGAGCGGTCATCACAGTCTTCGTACTGTCGCCGTTGGAAACAATGGCCTTTTCGGGAATCGCCAGTACTGTCACAGCAAGTTGGGTGTTGATTTTGACATTCGCCGTCATCCCTGCCTTGAGTCGCTCGTCCCCTTTGACCAGAGCAATGGTGGCCTTGTAATAAATAATACCCTGGACGTTGTTTGACGCGGGGTCGATGGAAAGTATTTTTCCTTGAAACGCTGAGTTGGGACCGAGGGCATCAAAAGTAACGGTAACCGTGCTTTCCGTGGAGATTTTGGTGATCTGGGTTTCCGGAATGTTCACATCAATGTGAAATTTACTGTCATCGATGATCCCGAGTGCTGGCTTGCTTACGGTGCCGCCGGACAAAAACTGCTCTCCGGGTTCAATGTTTTTTGCGGTAATAATTCCGTCAAACGGAGCCAGAATCAACGTATCATTCAAATCGCTTTGCGCCCGTTCAACCCCGGCCTGTGCCTGCTGCACGCGGGCCCGGTACGGTGCAACGTCGACATTGCGCGGGTCGGCAAGAAGTTTTTCCAGCCGGGCGTTGGTCTTGGCTACTTCCGAATCCGCAACCGCAAGCAGTGCGCTCATTGCCTGTACGCCCGTCTCTTTTCCAGAAATTTGCGTGTCACCCTGGACTTTCACCTTCTCCAGATTCTGATGTTTCTGGTCCACGACCAGCTGGGCGGTCTGAACGTCCAGCGGGGACGTTTCACTGGCTCCGCTCTGACTGATGATAGAATCGTCAAAAACCTTCTTAGCGGTATTGTAAGCGTTTGCAGCGGCATTGAACGTACTTCCGGACCCGGTAATGTCATTTCTCAGTGCGGAAAGATCTTTGTAGAGAAAATCCGAACCGGTGATGGTTTTATCCAGAACATCGGTGACCTCCAGAGTACCCCGGTTGATGCTTTTGATGAGGCTGGAAGCTTCATCGGTTAATCCCTGCAGGTCCGAAGGGAGAGGAGAAAGCGTGAGTACGTCATATTTCGCCTTGAGATTTTTGTAGTCGGCAAGGTAGTTCATGTACGAAAGTTTCGCGTCGTTAAACCCGGACATGTTCCTGCCGTTGAGCGACTCAAAACTCGTTAATATGGATTCTCCCTCCACGCCGAAGATCTTATCGATGTTCTGCAATAAGGCCTTGGCGGCCACCAGGAGCTGTCCAAGAGCGGTTTTGAGCGCAATCGTATTATTGGCCACGGAAGAGTCACTCTGCGTGGTGAGTATGGAACTCGTTGATAATACTTTTTTCAGATTCAATTCCGCGTTCTCCAAGTCAAGTTGGGCCGTTTTGAGATCCTGCTCGACCATTTTTTTTGTGTTCTGCAAGTCAACCAGGGCATTGTCATAATCCACCTTGGCCTTGTTTTTTGAGGCGACGGCCTGGGACACCTCACTGCGAGAGATGGCGATATCCTGGTCCGTGGCATTGGCGAGTTCAAGGTTCAAAGAAGCCTGGGCCTCGGCAAGAAATGCCTTATTCTGGGACAGGGACGCTTTTTCACTGCTGTTTGCCAGTGAAGCCAGAACATCGCCCTTCAGGACTCTTTTACCGACATCGACAAAAACTTCCTTCACTTCACCCGATTTGTGGAAGGACAAATCCACCGAAGTGCTCGGCTCCAAAAAACCTGTGGCCTCAATGGTTTGACCGAGAGCTGACGCACGAACAGTATATTGCTCGTATTTTACTCCGTTCTTTCCGTTTTGTATGCCGTAAGCGATCGCGAGACACCCCAGGATAAGTGCGGAAGCCAGAAGAATATTTTTACTTTTTTTGAAGAAATCCAACATAGTGAGAATGTGCTTATAAATCCAAGTATAATAGCACATTTTCAACAATTCCTGAAGCCCACAACCTCAGGAGTAAGCCAAAGAAGCTGTACATATTATGGAAATGTTTCTTAAGTTTCCCGTCGTTTTCTCAGAACAAAAAACCAAACAAGGATGCTCGCCAGAATCATCCCCGAACTCAGCAACTGCCCCGCGGTGATTCCCCCCGGCAGAAAACCGATCTGCGGATCAGGTTCGCGGAAAAACTCCTCAATGATTCTGAAAAGGCCATAGAAAAAAAGAAATGCCACGGTAATGACCCCTTCCCTTTCCGTTTTCCTTCGGATGAAAAAGAGGAGCCAGAAGAGGGTAAACCCCTCGAGCAGCGCATGAAAAAGCTGAGACGGATAGCGACAGTTGGCAGGATCGGAGGGAAAATAGAGGCAGAAACTGGTAGCAACCCTTCCGTAAAGCTCCCCGTTGATAAAATTTCCGATCCGACCGAAAAACAACCCCAGCGGAGCAATGGCGGTGACCACATCACTCAGCTGGAAAAATCTGATCTTGAAT
>JAYRRV010000112.1:0-2659 GCA_041909955.1 Candidatus Altimarinota bacterium | reverse complement strand
TTTATCACCAGCCTGTTCGGGCGGGAGCAGTTCCATACGGTGATTAATTTTGCGGCGGAGACGCACGTGGACCGGTCGATCATCGATCCGCATATTTTTGTGCAGACGAACGTGATGGGCACGCACAACCTGCTGCTGGCTTCGCGCGATAACGAGGTGAAGCGCTACCACCAGATCTCCACGGATGAGGTGTACGGCGACCTGGGTACGGGTTCCAAAGACTATTTTACGGAAAAGACGCCCATCAATCCGAACTGTCCGTATGCAGCGAGTAAGGCGGCGGCGGATCTGCTGGTGATGTCCTATTTTGAGACCTATAAGATGCCGATCACGATTTCACGCTGTTCCAATAACTACGGACCGTACCAGTTTCCGGAGAAACTGATTCCGTTCTTCTTTAGACTGGCGAGCGAGAACAAGCCACTGCCGGTGTACGGCGACGGGTTAAATGTTCGCGACTGGCTCTATGTTCTGGACCACTGCAGCGCGATTGATTTGATCGTTTCCAGCAACAAATACGGCGAGGTGTACAACATCGGCGGGCACAACGAATACACCAATCTGGAGATCACGCGGCACATTCTGAAATTTTTGGGCAAGGACGAGAACCTGATTACGTTTGTGGAGGACCGCAAGGCCCACGACCGCCGGTATGCCATGGACCCGTCCAGGATTGAACATGAACTGGGCTGGGCCCCGAGCGTGACCTTTGACCAGGGCATCAAGAAAACATTCGACTGGTACATGGCCAACGAAGCCTGGGTCGCCAAGCTTTCCAAACGCGAACACGCGCCGTTGTATTCCACCAAGGTCGTCAGCAAAACGCCGCTGAAGACTACGCGGTAAACATTTTGCGCGCGTAGCCATACAAAACACTCAATGTTTGGACCCGAGGGGAATTGAACCCCCGTAACTCAGGTACCAACCCTGGTTACGCCTTCCAGGCCGGGCCCAAGCATTGAGCATCTTCGTTATATCAATTCGGGATGAAAATATTTTAAACAGATTCTTAATTTTTTCTCAATTTGCGGGGTGCGTTTGATTTATTTTGAACGCCTCGGTAAAATAAAAGAGTACCAACCCTGGTCACCCAGACCGGAAAAAGAGCTCCTGTAATGGGGCTCTTTTCGTAGAATCAAAACCGGCTGCGTTGTTACATCTGCATCGGTTGGAGCATACCGATGCGGTTGCCTTCGGTATCGAGAATCATGATGAACTTTCCGATGGTCGGAATGTCCATTGGTTTATCAATGAGTTTGCCGCCGTTGGCTTCGACCTTTTTCATGGATTCTTCCAGGTTCTGCACCGCGATGACGACGTGAGGAGTGTTGTCCATGCGGTCGCCTTTGCGATCGTAAAGGCCGCCGTTGATGTTTCCCGGCTTCTGGATCATGCCCTGCGCGTCGGTTTCCGCGGTTTGTGCCATGACGTAATTCCCCATTTCCTGGCCGAGCTGCGTCATCTTCCAATCAAAAACCCTGGTGTAAAATTCCGACGCCCGTTTTTTGTCCTCCGCGGACATTTCAAAGTGTACGACTGGATCCATGTGAAAAAGTTTTAAGGGATAAAGTGGAGGGAAAATCAGCCTTTGGCCGCTTCTTCCAGGGCTTTGATGTCAATTTTTTTCATTTTGAGCATGGCGCTTGTGACTTTTTGCCCGTTCGGGCCGCTCATGAGTTTGCCCATGATGGCCGTGGGCACGATCTGCCAGGAGACGCCGTATTTATCCTTGAGCCAGCCGCACTGCTGGGCTTTGGGGTCGCCTCCTTCGGAAAGTGTGTTCCAGAAATGGTCGACCTCTTCCTGGTTCTCACAGTTCACCACCAGGGAGATGGCTTCGTTGAAGGTAAATGTGTGTTCCTTCATGGCACTTTCCATGATCATGAAGTTCTGGCCTTCCAGCCTGAACCTGGCATGGCTCACGGAACCTTCCGGGTCCGGTTCTCCGGGACCGGCCTTGTGGATCTCCTCAACTTTTGAATTTTTGAAGATTGAGCAGTAGTAGTTCATGGCTTCTTCCGCTTTGCCGTAATTGCCGCCCACGAACGTGAGGTATGGAATGATCTGTTGCGGGATTTCCGTGAGGTTAAGTTGCCACGAAACCCCATATTTGTCCTGGACCCAGCCGAATTTTTTGCTGAACGGGTATTGCTGGAGTAGCATCATCTCGGTGCCGCCCACCATCAGTTTTTCCCAGAGTTCGTCGATCTCCTGTTCCGTCTCGCACGCCACCGCAAACGAGATGGAAGGATTGAACTTGAAGACCGGGCCGCCGTTGAGGGCGGTGAAATGCTGCCCGGCAAGTTCAAACTCCACGGTCATCACGGTCCCCTGTTTCTTTCCGGAGACCTCTTCCAGGTCTTTGCCGCCCTGGTACCGGGCGGTGCTCAAAATTTTTCCATTTTTGAAAAGAGGAACGTAGAAATTGGCCGCCTCTTCGGCCTGGTCGTCGAACCACAGGAACGGAGAAATTTTCTGCATGAAAGGGAAAGTAAAATGGTGGAATCCGGAATCTTCCCGGAGTCTTTTATATTGAACGATGAGCTTCATGAAGTCAAATGTTCTCTTTCGCAAGATGTATGGGCATATGTTATGATACCGGTGATTGATTTTTCACGTTTCTTTATGCGTTACTCCAAGTTTTTCGGAAGGACCACAA
>JAYRRV010000111.1:0-3738 GCA_041909955.1 Candidatus Altimarinota bacterium | reverse complement strand
GTTGAAGATGGCCATCTTCTCGGCAAATCTTATGATCGCCGATGTGAAGAGCGTCGACCTCTACCGTTCAGGCAACCGTGAGATCGCCGAGACCATGATCACCGGCTGGCGCGGTTGGAGACGGCGAGCGTCCCAAAGTATTGCCAGCAAGTTTTTCAACAGTAACACTTTTACTGCCCGAGATATAATCGATCATGTTGCGGAGGTGGATGTTGAAAAGAAATTCGAATTCCTGAAGGGACTGGATCCCGAATCCAGTCTGGCGGACTTGCGGCACCATATCCATGAACACCATGTTCACATTGATGATTTGTCCGCGGCACGGGCGCATCTCCAGAAAGTATTGGAAGGACTGACCGTCGGTCACCATGACCGAGTAGAAATCGCGGATACGAATTGGACGATCGAAAACCTTGTCCATAATCTGCTGGTTCTTGAAACTGAACTTGAAAGCCGCGCATTTTTTGATGCCGTGCAGAATCCTGTGAATCCGGAGGACAAGAAGCTCTCCAAGGCCGCCTATTTAAAAAAACTGTGGGGCCAGACCTATGACAGCGACCAGAAACGGCAGGAGGCTATTGCCGCCAAGCTTCAGGGATTCCCCAACACCCTCAAGAAAGCTCTAATGAAGGGAACCTGGGGAAAACAGTACGAAGAAGGATTGAAGGAAGCCAAAGAAAAAGGACTCACCGGGGCGGCATTGAAGGAGTATCTCCAGAACGAGAAAAAGATCCCCGGGGCCGTGTTGAAGCACCTCATGACCGGTCTCGCCTTGAAAGAAGCTTATGACATCGGCAAAGGAACGGTCGGATGGATCGGCAAGAAGATTGGAAAAGGAGCTAAAGGCGCCGCTAAGTTCGGCGTGGAAAAAGGAGGCAGCCTTATGTCTTCCTCCTGGAACCGTTTGGCCAAGCCCGGTTTATTCGCCACCGGCCGCGGACTGAAAAAAGCCGGTAAATTCGCGTTATGGGACGTCCCGAAGTTTGCACTCTGGACAACTCCGAAATTCTTTATGTGGGACGCTCCGGTGTGGACAGCTAAAAAAGCGACCAAAGCCGCAATATGGCCTTTCAAAATGGCGGGAAAAGCGCTCTCCGGATTCTGGAATATCTTCCACTACGGTCCCGAAAAAGCCGCGAAGGATAAAGCTTGGTATGATGCCCAAAAAGCTAAAAAAGGATCTCATGGCGGAGGAGATCATGGAGGTGGAGGCCACGGAGGGGGCGGCCATTAATTCTGTTCATAATAATATTTATTCAAACAGCTATGTCAGACAAAAAACAAAAAAAGGTTCAGTACTTTAATTCCCAGGCATTCGTGGACAAGGTTCTCGAAGACTGTGATTTGGGCAATGTTTCCGCACAGGAGCGAGCAGAACTGGAAGAACAAGTGGAGCGACGCCTTTCAGAACGGATCACCGCAACCGTTATCAATGGTATGACCGATAAGGATATGCAGCTCTATGAAAAAGTATTGTCGGATCATCCTGAGCTTGATGATATGGATGCCCTTACGGTCATTGCTTCCAATCTACCGGATCTGCAACTCAAGCTTCTGAAGTCCATTCAGGACCTCTACGAAGAGCTCACTTACGATGCACGGCAGATTCAAACAGCCATGGACCGGCGTGATGAAGCTGAGCAAGTACTTACATCAACATAATTTGCTACTCAACGAAAGCCCAACTATACCAATGAAAACGGCTCCAGCCATAGAAAAAAGAGCCGTTTTTTGCTATAATAATAGGATATTTTGTAGTAAAACTCACCGTTATGGCTCCAGGACCAATGGACCCAAATGTCAGTCTCGAGTACTACCGCCGCGAGGACGAGGTGAATGCGGAGCGTGAGCCGATGCCCGAGAAACGGACACTCGATACGCGTTACGTGAGCCAGTTCTTGAAAAATGCAACGATAACACCCGAAAATTTTAACGAACGTTTTACTCTGAGCACGGCCATTGATATGACTTCCGCTAAGCACTCTAAGGGCGAAGCGGAGATGTTCGACATACTTACCAAGACGAAAGGGTTCCTGGATCAGCGGGGGCTTACCGGTCTCCTGGAAAACATGAATGACAAAACGGTAAAATCGAACATCCATTATGAACTTGAGAAGCGCAACGAACTTCAGCATGAAGCCGATTTACAGCGCGGATATTACACCTATCGTTCCATTAAATTGCACTGCGACCGGATCTTTAAGGTCCGCGAGCAGTTCAGCGGGATTCGCGATAATGAAAAAACGGGCGCGGAAAAAGGGCTCAAGGAAGAGTTCGCCGGAGTGATGGAGGGCGTGAAGAAAAACTTCGGAAACATGAGCGGTAATGAAAAGATGCTCGTGGTCGTCGGCGGTATCATCGGCGCAGCCATGCTCATGAGTTCCGAGAGTCCCCGCGTAGCAAGGATCAAGGAAACCATCTGGACCTGTGTAAAGATCGGCGGCTTTGCGTGGCTCGGCAACACCGTGTTCAAGGTGTTCACCGGAAAGACCGCATTGGATACGATCAGCGACTGGAGCAAATCCAATACCGCTACCGAAGCCTTCTGGACCAAAACCTACAAGACCAATTCCGAACAGGCCGAAATTCTCCGCAAAAGTACAATTTATCTCGGCGACATGGATTTCATGCGCCTTGCCGAAGAATACAAAAAGGCCAGGGACCTAGGAAAGGACGAAGTTTCCCTTCCCACCATCCGCAATTCCGATCTGAATCCGAAACAGATTTACACCGCGCTCGATGTTTTCTTCAAGCGCTATCCCGTTGAACAGATGATGCAGAAATACGCCCAAGCCAAGCCTCCAAAGCCTACCTGGCGCGAAGTGATGGGAACGGAAATGATCGATGACGGGAGTATAGCAATGGATGATAGCGTGTTAAGCAGGACGGCTGACGCCGTATCGGGAACCGTGACCAGGGCCTACAACTGGGTCGCCCCAAAGGCCAGTGCCGCAGCTGATTATGTTAGCTCCGGTGGACTTGCCGCTGGTATCGCAAAGGGCGGACAGGCTATTGGGAAAGGTGCTGCAGAGCTCGGTAAAGGCATCGGCGGAGGCGTGAAAGGCCTCGTGCTGGGTGTGGGTGCGGGAGTCGGGGGTGTGGCCAAAGGCGTGTATGAAGGTGCCAAGGGTGTCGGCGCCGGTGTGGTTGAAGGTGCCGGCGTTGTGGCTGAAGATATTTCAGAAGTTGCCAAGGCCGCATGGGCGTGGGCAAAAGAGACCTACAAGAAGAATTTCGGTAAAGAAGGTTCCGACAGCGAAGTGGAAGAATGGTCAAAAAAATCTTTGAAAAATCTTGATGAAAGCATGGGAGGAGACCTGGAGAAATTCCTCCGCGAACATAATCCTGAAAAAAAGAAGGCCGACGGCTATGTTGACGCGATGCGTAACGGAAGCTTTGAACGCGTGAACGACGTGGACGTGAAGTACGTGGTCCGCGACGGTGATTCCATTTATGTTTCGGCCGGATGCAGAGTTCCATCCGTTGTTGGTAACGAAGCCGGCGTTCTTGAGGCTATGAAAAAATCCGATGCCGGCGCGCGCGAATTTTTGAAGAAAAAATATCCGCAGGTTGCCGAAAAAATCGATAACTTTGTGGAGTTTGCCCAGGGTGTTTACGTGGTGAATGACAACAGTTATAAGGTGTTTGTCCGCATGCCTCTGCCGGGAACTGTTGAGTTTAACCAGCGCAATACCGGCCGGTGGACTCCGGAGGAGATGAAGAAGCGCAAAGATGTGG
>JAYRRV010000110.1:0-3859 GCA_041909955.1 Candidatus Altimarinota bacterium | reverse complement strand
TTCTTCTGCAGCATCCGTTCCGGAATCTCCAGCGTCGACATCGCCACCACCGGGCCCACACACCGAAGAGGTGCAGGTGCCCATGGAATCGAGGAGGCAACTGTCGGCCACCATCAGGAACAGAGCCGTGAAAAGAAGAGTACCCATCAGACGCATAATCCACCTTTCTATGGGCTGAGGCCAATAAGGTAATTGAAGCACGGCTGTTAAGCATCACTGACCTTGCTGGTCAGCAGAACAACTCCCCTTTGGGAATTCTTCAGCTGAAATCCGGCAAAACCAGACAGCGAATATAGAAGTATTTAAAAATATGTCAATACTTTATAGGTTTTTTTACCCCCTGAAAAGATCCATAAAAATAAACCAGCTGTAAACGGCCAATTTAGGTACATGTTTGAGCTTTAGGACGGTCCAGGCAAGACTACGCCGTTTATCTTTGCTGTCACAGAACTGCTCTAAAAACCGCTCTTTTTCGGCTTCAATGACCTTGTACATGGCTCTGAAAGTGCGGTTTTTCTTCATCAAATCCCAAATCAGACGGTACCGGAGCTGTTTTTTGTAATAATCCAGCAGAGACTTATGCCTGTTCATCATTGGTTTGAGCATCTTTAAAGCGGCATGGTTCCCAGAAAGATACCGCTCGATCACCTTGGCCCCCTCTTTGCCGGAAACCACGGAACCCTTGATACCGTCAGCCGCAAAAGCTCCGCAGAAACCCGCCGCGTCGCCGACCAGTAAAACATTTCCCCGGTGGATTTTTTTCAGGACACCTCCAATCGGAATATGGCTGCCAAAAACATAGTCCGGTTTCGCCGGATCGCCTTCAATTGAAATATCCCCGCGTTCCAGCAATTTTTTCGTAAATTTTTTCAAAAGATCACTCGCATCACCCCGGTCCTTCATGAGTTTGGCCAGCCCAATGCGGAACGCCTTGCGCCCGTTCACCACGGTGGGGGAAAGCCATCCTCCGTAGCCCAAAGAAAATTCCCCGAACCAGAAATGGTAAATGGTTTCCTCCGGGCACGGGCCCAGATGGACCTCCCCAAAAAACACCTGTTCAAACCCGAACAGGAACTTTTTGTTCCGATCAAGTCCGGGCACAACACCGGCAACCTTTGAATGTCCTCCGTCGGCGCCAACCAAAAACCTGCATCCGACGGAATATTTTTTCCCCTGGTGCATCAACTCGATTTCATGAACGAGCCCCCGGCTGTCCTTCGCTCCCGCAAACACCGTACCCGTCCGCAGGGTGACATTCGAGGGCAATTGTGCGGCAAGGTCTTTCATCAGGCCCCTTGTGTCCGTCTGGTAGATCCAGGGCTCTTTGGTATGCGAAAAAAAGAAGTCGTCAAAACTCGGCGCCACCACGCCGATCGCCGTGATGTTATTCGTGATGTGTTTATCAACGTCAAAAAAACTTAAAAACTCGCTGCGGGTGTGTTCCGTGATAAGTCCCGTGGATTCCACACTGGAACCGGCCGCCGGTTTTGCCTCAACGACCAGTACTTTAAAATCTTTGGGAAGATGATGGGCAAGACTCAGACCGGAAAAACTCCCGCCCACGATCACGACATCAAACTGCTCCATGGAGTGTGCGTTAAATTTTCCCAATCAGGTCAACACCGGGTTTCAGGGTTTTTGCACCCGGTTTCCAGCTTGCGGGGCAGACTTCACCTTTGTGTTCGCGGACATGAATGGCAGCCTGAAGTTTGCGGATGATTTCATCCGCGCTGCGGCCGATGCTGTTGTCGTGGATATCCATGGCCTTCAGAACACCGTCCGGATCCACAATCATCGTTCCGCGAAGGGATAGTCCCTCATTATCGATGTACGTGCCGAACGCTTTGCAGACGTTTCCCGTAGGGTCGGCAAGCATGGGATACTGAACCTGTTTGATGGCGGGGGAGTTGTCGTGCCATGCTTTGTGAACGAACGCGGTATCGGTGCTCAGGGCTACAACTTCCGCCCCGAGCTTCTGGAACTCCTCGTAACGGTGAGCTGCCTCAACAAGTTCCGTGGGACACACGAACGTAAAATCAGCGGGATAAAAAAGCATCACAAGCCATTTGCCCCTGAACTGGGAAAGTTTCATCTTGGTCAGTTCGTCTTTGTAGTAGGCATCGAGTTCAAATTCGGGAATGACGGATCCGATCAGCGACATAAAGTTTTGGGTGAAGGAATACACGGATTCTATATCAGATTTGCCCGATTGTCGCCAATAAAAACGGAGGAGGGGCCGAAACTGAAAGATTTACTTGGGTTGAATGTGATAGAATAGTCACATGCAGCCAACTTCCATCGAGATCATCAGGAAATTGAAAAAAGCCGGCTTCCAAGCGTACTGGGCCGGCGGTTGCGTGCGCGACATGCTGCTGGGCATCAAACCGAAAGATTTTGATATCGTCACGAGCGCCAAACCTGACGAAATTGAAAAAGTTCTTGAGCACACCATTCCCATTGGGAAACAGTTCGGAGTCATTCTGGCCATTGAAAACGGACACCATTTTGAGGTCGCCACGTTCCGTTCCGATTCAGGGTACACCGACGGACGACGTCCGGATGCGGTAATTTTCAGTAGCGCAAAAGAGGACGCCAAACGTCGTGATTTCACCATTAACGGTATGTTTTATGATCCGACGAAAGATAAAGTGATGGATTATGTGGACGGGCAGAAAGACCTGGAGGCAAGACTCATCAGATTTATCGGTAATCCGCAGGAGAGAATTTTGGAAGATCACCTCAGGATCCTCCGTGCCATCCGCCTCAAGAACACGCTGGATTTCCAGTATGAACCGGAAACGTACAACGCCATTTTAAAACATGCGTCGCTGCTCATCGAAAAAGTTTCCAACGAACGCATCCGCGACGAACTCAACAAAATCATTATCAGTCCACATGCCGTGAACGCGTTCCAGGACATGGAGGACACGGGCATTTTGAAGATCATTCTTCCGGAAATCCAGAAGATGAAGGGTGTGGCGCAGCCGTACCAGTATCACAAAGAAGGGGACGTGTGGACCCACGCCATGCAGTCGCTTGCCGCGTTGCCCGAACACGCCCCGCTGGCTTTACGCTGGGCGACGCTGCTCCACGATGTGGGAAAACCGGAAACATTCAAGCTTGCGGAAAGAATTCGGTTCGACACCCACGACCGCAAGTCCCGGGACGTTGCCTTCAAACTCTTAACGCGGCTGCGGTTCGATAAACGCGTTATTGATGAAGTGTGCTGGCTCATCGAACACCATATGATGGTCATGCCACTGGTGCAGATGCCCAAGGGGCGGCGGCTCGCGTGGTTCCACCAGCTCTATTTTAAAAACCTCCTTGAACTTTTTTACGCCGACGCGCGGGGCACCACGCCGCCCCACACCGAGATCATCGACCAGATCGCCAAGCTCTACCACGACGATTTGCAAAGCATGCCGACACCGCCGCCCCCGCTGATCCACGGTGAAGACGTGATGAAATTTTTCAAACTCAAACCCGGAAAAAAAATCGGATACATCCTCCAGAAGGTCCGTGAAAAACAGCTCGCGGGCGAAATCAAAACCCGGAAAGATGCAATCAACTGGCTTAAACGAATCAATAAAGAAAGAAAAAAATAATAGTTTATGGATTTACAAAAACTTATTTTTCCAGGGAGAGTTTTCTCTTTAAAACATCACTGAGCTGATGAAATACCAAGACAGCTTGCTGTGCTTTTTCGGGATTCGTGTCATCATACCGAATTGACAATGATTTTTTTGAACGGTCGTGGGTCACCACGACCGTCATGCCAGTCAAGGATTTAATGATCTGCTGGAAAAGAACCGCTATGAAAAAATAATCAATTTCCGTCCGTTGCGATTCCCATTCAAGA
>JAYRRV010000109.1:0-2215 GCA_041909955.1 Candidatus Altimarinota bacterium | reverse complement strand
GCGGTCATGACCGGATGCGGCTGGCCTTTTTTGCGGTAGGCATCGAACTCTTTTTTGAGCAGGGCGTCCACGGCGGAGTTAAGGGAAAAGCCCGGAATGCCCGGTGCCGGAACATCCAGACGCCGGTCCAGGTAGAAGGTCCGTGGACAGGTCAAAAAAAGCTCAATCTTGCTGCGGGAGAGTTTGAAAGGTTCGGTGGCGCCGGGAGTGTACAGGTTGGATTTTCGGGGCATGGTGAAGGTTTGTTTGTCCTTCCATTATAGCCCGGAAGATCGGTTTTGTCAGGTTTTTGCGGTTCTGGGAGTTACTCTTCGGTGATTTCCACTTCTTTTTTGGGACCGTTTAGTGTGATGTGTAATTTTTCGAGAAAGCCGTGGTGTCCAAGTAGAATTGCGGGTTGGCTTTCGGCAAAGTAGACAACGGTTCGATGAGTTATGTTTCTGAATCCGTTTTTCCTGATGAAGTATTCAATTTCCGAAGGTGATTTATAAACCGTGAAGCGGTTTCCTCCGGCTGCGTAAAATTCAGTTTTTGTTTCCAGTTTCAGATTGAGCAGGCCGGCCATTTCGATCGGCAAAACGATGTAATCCGCTCCGGAATCGATGACAGCTTCCAGGAAAGCAAAGTTTTTTCCATTTCTGAAGATTATCGGAACTGTGGGGCGATAAATGTTTTTGCCGTTCGCACCCAAATATTCCCTGTATTTGAAAATCATGGTCAGCCTACAATGTATCCTTTTGGTACAAGCGAATACATGAGGATTTTTTTGTCTTTACGGTTTTTCAGCTTCAGCTGGAGCTTCGCAAAACTTTTGTCGATGGCAATGATTTTGTCATCTTTTGATGCGACCCATTTACCCGCACATGCCTTACCGTATTTCATAAGCTGAAGATTACTGTGAAAGAAAAATAACCTCACGATCGCTTGCGTGTCAATGTTAGCACTTGGGGATTACCGTTTTCTAAAAACATCCTGAATTTTCGTGCGCCGGGACGGACCGCGCGGTATACTTGGCGTATGTGCGGAGCTTTTACCATCACCAAGTCGCTGGAACAGATGCTGCAGCGGTTCAAGGGCAAGCAGCCCCCAAAAAGCGCGGGCGCGCCGCCGGTGCCCAGGTATAACGCCAGGCCTTCCCAGCAGCTACCGCTCTTTTTGAATACCGATCCGGAGCAGATGGTCATGGGACACTGGGGGATCAAGCCGGCCTGGATGGAAAAGAAGGGGCTTTCCCGCGAACTCATCAATGCCCGGGCGGAAAGTTCGGACAAACCCACGTTCCGGAAATCTTTTGCGACGCGGCGGTGCCTGGTGCCCGCGGACGGGTTTTATGAATGGATGAAGACGCCCAAAGGCAAGCAGCCGTACCGGTTTGTCCTCAAAGGTGAAGCGCTGTTCGCGTTTGCGGGAATTTACGAAGAGGACCGGAATACCGGTGCTCCCGATTTTGCGATCATTACCACCCAGGCCAACGGGGTTGTGCGGCCGGTTCACGACCGGATGCCGGTGATATTACTGCCGGAAGACGAGGAGGCCTGGCTGAATCCGGACACGGACGCGGATGCGGCGGTCAAATTGCTCAAACCCTACCCGGACAACCTCATGGAGGCGTATCCTGTTTCACGCAGGGTGAACAGCGCGGCGAACGACGGGCCGGAGCTGGTGGGGGCGATTTAAGAATTTTGACTGCCATCCGAAAGTTTTTTGATCGTTGGGTTTCCTAAAAGTGACCGCATCTGGATGATGGCGATTTCGTTGAGTTGCACCAGGCATTCTTTTTGGGGTAGTCCCTGTCGTTTTTCTAAAACATCCTTAATTTTATTTCGGGATATCGCTGCCGGGATTGGGATCAATGTATGGACTGCCTGACATTTGTCCATATATTCCATCGGGACATTTGTGCGCCCATGCGGTATAAACGGAAACATGCCAGGATAGGCCGTTTTCCTCGTTATAGTAATTGGAACCGATCCGGCACTTAAAAACGGGTGTTCCGCATCTCTGGCAGATGTGCGGATTGCAACAGCAGCTCACAATCTCTTTTTCTCCGTTTTGAATACACGTTCCTTTGTAGTAGCGGCATTTCCGGCATCTTTTGAGTCCTACCGGGACTTTTGGCTTTTTCATAAAAAAAGAGGTGAAGAATACCTCCTTTCTATCGATTGCTGTGGATGGACCTTGTTTATCCTTCAGGATGGACCCCGCCATGGCGGGG
>JAYRRV010000108.1:0-1781 GCA_041909955.1 Candidatus Altimarinota bacterium | reverse complement strand
TCTTTATACGGCATCACATACCCGAACTCAGTCTGAACGTGGTCCTGCTGGTGATGTCGGCGGTGATTTTTGGGGCGGGGTATAGTATTTTTAAATCCCAATCCCGAAAGGTTGCCGAGAAAATTTAATATCACCCCATGGAACGAGCACTCTCCCTGGCCAATGTAAGCAAAAGTTTTATTCTTCCTCACGAGAAGAGGAATACGCTGAAGGAAAGTTTTTTGGGAATGCTGAAAAAGCGGACGTACGAGCATTTTAAGGCGCTGGACAACATCAGTCTGCAGCTCCAGAAAGGCGATTTTCTCGGGATCGTGGGGAAAAACGGCAGCGGAAAAAGCACCCTGCTGAAGGTCATCGCCGGCATATACACACCCGATAAAGGCAAAATGGAAACAGACGGAACCATCGCGCCGTTCCTTGAACTGGGCATTGGTTTTCAGCCCGAACTCACCGGCCGTGAAAACATTCGGGTGAACGCGACGCTGCTGGGACTGACAAAAAAAGAGATCGCGCAAAAATTCGATGAGATCGTGCGTTTTGCGGAAGTCGAAAAGTTCCTTGATCTCAAGATGAAGAACTTCTCATCGGGTATGCAGGCCAGGCTCGCATTTGCCATCGCCAAGGAGGCGGACGCGGACATTTACCTGTGCGACGAAGTGTTTGCCGTAGGGGACGAGGCGTTCCAGCAAAAATGCATTGAAGTCTTTGAACGGTGGAAAAAACAGGGGAAAACACTCGTACTGGTGAGCCACAATCCATCGTTTATCACACAGTTTTGCAATAAGGCGCTGCTCCTGGAAAAAGGAAAAATAGCGATGGGAGGAGACGCGGAGACGGTGATCGACGAGTATCACCGGAGAATTCACCTGGAAAGTCAGCCGGTGGAAACGCCAAAGCACTCCGACGATTCCGACCTTCTGGTGACGGATGTCAGATTCTTCGATCACCACGGTCTTGAAACGGGAAGTTTCAGGACGGGGGATTCCATCACGGCACGCATTTTTTACCGGATTAAAAAACCAGTGACAAAGCCGGTATTTGGTATTGCCATCCATAGGGATGATGGTGTACATATTAGTGGCCCAAACACCCGGACCTCCGAGTACCCAATTGAGGAGGTCAAAAGAGACGGCTATCTGGACTGTATTATCAATCCAAATGCCCTCCTGGGCGGACGGTACGTGTTCACGGTTTCATGCTTTGATTACTCATGCACACGTCCGTACGATTACCACGACAAAAAGTACACGTTTTCGGTTGAACGAAACCGTGAAAATCAATACGGACTGATTGAACTTCCTGTTACTTGGCGCCACTATGGCTGAAAACAACAGCGCACCGCACGCTCTCTTGAAACTTTCCCCGGATCTCTACTCGCGCAACAAAACCATAGCTTTCCTTCTTGATGCATTCGGCCTTAATAAGCCGACGCACGTTTTGGATGTCGGGGGGTTCGGCGGGCAGCTCGGATGGTTTTTGACGAACGACTACAAACTGATTGTTCTGGACCAGAAGCCGTGGGATAAGGACGATCATAGCGTCAGGGCCGAAAACTACGTCCAGGGCGACGCTCGCAGACTGCCGTTCCCCGACAACAGTTTTGAAGCGGTTGTGGCCTCGGATATGCTCGAGCATGTAGCCAAGGAAGACAGACTAAAGATCATGGAGGAACTCTGCCGGGTGAGCCGTAACTATGTCATCGTGGGTGCGCCCTTCAGAAAGGAGTTCATCGATAACGTGGAGAACATGGTCGCCCAGCAGTTCCTGGAAAACGTGGGGAT
>JAYRRV010000107.1:0-4597 GCA_041909955.1 Candidatus Altimarinota bacterium | reverse complement strand
CCGTTTTTTAAGTGCGTTGATCTCGTTTTCGAGTTGAGCTATTTTATCCTCCATTGGGAATGTTGTTTACCTTGAACCTTTAGATCAAGATCAATTGGTGGTCTCTTTTATCAGTTCCCGTTGCCGGTTTTGAGATCGTCCGGGGACGCTACCTGAACGCTTTGAATCGTGCCGGATTCATCGGCACGCGTAGGTGGTGCGCTTGATGTTCTTCCGTAAATCCCGGCCAAACCGCGTCGTACTCCTCCCTGTTGCCTTACAATGACGGCTGAGGCAGGTGGAGTAGGGGTTGGTACAATGTCGCCTGATTCAACTCCTTCGATATACGTGCGGAAATCGTCACAGTTTTGGAGAAGCAGCGTGCGAAGTGTCAGATTGTTTTTTACAAGTGAATCTAGTTTTTTCCATGCAATGGAATACCCGCCGTTTGCTTCCTTGTTCACTCTTTTTTGGGTTTCGCACCATTCGTGCATTTTGCTCAGGAGTTCTGCATCAATGTTTCTCCCCTGGGCTGATAATACCCCTTCAACCTGAATGATTGCGTGTTCGTTGGTTAATTCGAGTTTTCCGTTCCCTGAATCGATCGCTGATGAACGATCACTTTGTCCTGGTTTAGCCATAACTGAGGTTTGTTAGGGATAATTGATTCTATACCATTTATTTCCAATAAATCAAGGTTATTTCTGACAAAATACTGACATCTCTATGACTACATACTTCCTCTGAGCATGACGATACGGTGGTCGCCTCGAATGTTGTCAGCTTTGATGACGGTATGCGCCGCTTCAGCTTCTTCCATGGTTTCGATGAGTTCAAGGATGGCTTGTCTTTGTTCCTTCTGGATCTGTTCCGTTGTGATCGGTGGCAGCTGGAAAGTATCGGCTCTGGCTGCAATGCGGATATTGTTATCCACAGAGAATTTTAGGAGTCTGCGGCTAACGTCTTTAACTTTTCGTCCTAATCCCGGGACATTCCCTTCGGTATACACGGCTCGTGTTTCATCGCCTCCGTCTGCGTCGATGACAGGGTTTCCTCCATAAATTCTGAACATTTTTTCTTCAATTCCTCTGAGGTACGCCGTGCCGGTGTCGTCGAATGCCATCATTTTTGTGGTAAATTCGGGCTGTTCGTGGAGAGCTTCAAGCTTTTTCTCCAGAAGGGCGTCGAGCTGTGCTTTATTGATTGTTCCGTCTTCGGCCACCATGGCCGCCCATTCTTCATTGTTAATGTTTAACATTCCTATGAGGTCAATTGCACACCTTTCAAAGGCGGATTGATTGAGTGCCCCAAATCCGATGTTGTCCCCGAAGATTATCACTTTCATACCAGGTTCCATCATTGCTTTGATCGCTGCACGGGTGGTCCGGACCCGATTTTCCACGGGGGAATCGTTTTTAAGTGACACTTCAAGTGCTTTAGATGTATGTTCCAGAAGCGTTCGTATCTTGTGTTCGTCGGGTTTTTCCTCTTTCAGGGCTTTTTCGGAGGCATTGAGTATTCCGACAATTCTGTAGATGTCGGAAAGATAGGGCTCCATTCTTTCAGTTTGAAAATTTTTCAGGAAGTCCACGATGTTCATGGCCTTGTAATACCTGTCGAAGAACTTTAGTTTGTCTTCGAATGCTTGTTTTTCTTCCTCCGTCATGCACATATATGCGTCACTTTTGCGGTATTTGTCGATATGACGGTAGGTATTGATCATTTCAGGGTTCATCCTCACATAACCGTTTTCGTCCATCATGAAAAACTGCTTCCATTCGTCGTAAACGTCGAGGGACTCGGGATTGACGATTTTTCCGAGGTTGTGCTGGGCTTTGATCAGGTGCTTGAAGAGTTCCTTATGGCTGTATTCCCTCATGTAAACGAACGGCACGCCGTTTTTTTTGCCGTTGCCGTTTAAAATGTCGGGCTCCAGTTTCTGGAGTGTGGCGATGTTGGCGGCACATTCGGCGTTGCGGATGGCGAGGTAACTGTTCTGGGGACCCGCCTTAAGTTTGTCCAACCCGATGGCGATGTCGATACTTTTTTCACCGCTTTCGATCATAGAGCACATCTCTTGAATCTCTTCTATGTTTTCTTCGAGTTTGTGGATTTCTTTTGAGAGCGTACGGACCCTTTCTTCGACATCCTGCTCATTGGGTTCTCCGGATTCTCCAAGGCTCAAGCGAAGACGTTCCATGGATTTTTGAACCTGTTTTTTTTCCAGATGTTGCCGTCTCTTTTTTAGGTGACTCAGAAGAACTTCCTTGGCCACTCTCTGGATTTCTCCAAGTTTGAGTTCGAGGACGTCAATGTTGCTGTGTCCGTTAGGTTCATCGTGTTCAATACGGGCGACGTCTATGATGAAAATTCCCCCCTTAAAATGGGATTTCAGTACTTTTGCGTTGTGTTCTCCAAGAATTTGTTCGATCTTCTGGTGGATTTCGTCAACGTAGTCATCGGTTTGGTTCGGACCAAGGTAATAGTCGTTCAGTTCTTTAATGGTGGGAGAAACGAGCCGGTAGGCTCCGATCCGTTTGTCTCCTTCGTTCAGATTCCATTCATTTTCTCTGAGAATACGCAATAGGGGAATAAGAGCGTCAAGATTTCCAAGCTCTTTTATTTCTTTTTCCAGAAACTCACGGACCTGGGCAAAGTCTGCTGTGTACTCTCCCTCCTCGTTGGTGGCTAAGGGGGCTATGCTGTAGCGACGTACGATCTGCTCAATTTTCGCGAACAAACGTCGGTGTCGTTCCATTCCCGGAAAGGCACTGCGCCGTTCCAGATTTCCTTTTTCGGACATTTCCTCAAGAGGCATAGATTCTGGAGCTGGCGGTTGAATTGTACGGGTAGTAGATGTATTCATGGATATTTTAAAAGCACTTCTTTATAACATATTTTATATTCTCTGTCAAGCATTATTGTCAGGGAAATATCATGAAAAACCCCGCGGATTCTACGGGGTTTTTATTTTTCTGCCAACAGGAAAATTATCGCATGTTTGAACTATGTTCCTTGATAGTCCTGGACCATCTTTTCTTCGTCTGTTTGAACGTTGATGTCCTGCAGCTCTCTGGCTTTTTCGTAGCGGGCCACAGTGGGGTTGTAGATGTTGTAGAATAGCTCAATCAGTTCTTTTGTGGTGAGTTCCTGTGCCTTCAATCCGCAATTTTCCAGCCCCACTTTTACAGCGCTGACTCTTTGAACCAGGTTTTTTTTCAGCTGCTCGAACTCTTCATGCCTGCGCTTGATTGCTTCATAGCTGTCTTTGGCGTTCATGTTCTGGAAAAATTGCTGGAGAATGTTCGGTTTTTGGGCACGCATCGGGTCCAGGGGAATGATGACTAAAAAGTCCTTTCCCATAATGTCCGCGTATTCCACCAGTTTGGCGATATACTCAACGTATTCATACGTTTGGGTCTGGAGGAGGGCGTTTGTTTGTTTCTCCCCGATTTTTCTTAGTTTATCAAGGTAGTTGTCGATATCCAGTTTTTTGGATCTGACAACGATTTGGATGGGGAACTCTAGGGTATTCAAAAATCCTTGATAGGAGTAAATAATGGAGTTTTGTTCCTCTTCGGATTTGAGGTTGAAATTAATGCTCGAAACCCTCAGAACTGACCGAATTCCACCATTTTTGAGTATTACGGTATCGTCTCGGATTTCAGCGATCCGAAGGTACGTCTGAGTACTTGATGCCGGACTTTTTTTTGCCTGAGATTGACGGGTCGATTCGCTGTTTGGGCTTGGATTAGCCATAGATTTGATCGGTTATTGGTGTGGGGTGCCGCTGTGGGTGTCCAGGATTTTGCTTAGTTCTTCCAGTTTCTTCCTTTTATCCATCATTTGTTCCGCCTTGGCTTCGGCCTTCTTTTCCACTTTTGTTTGCGGTTTGGAGGTTTCATACATTGAGAGAATGATTTCGGCGCTACCTTGCACCCACCGTCTCTTTTGAGGCAACAGTGCTTGCTGAAGGTATACAGCGAGGAATCTTGAAAAATCCATGTCCAGTGGTTTCACAAATGCGAAAAGTATGGTGATCAGTGAGATGAACGCGACGGGGGGAAGCCAGGTGATCCAAAGGTATTCCTTGGCCAGACCTACATAAATTGCGTAGGCAATACCTCCGCCCACACCGCAGATGATCAATTGCTTGAGCGTGAGGGGGCCGACGATCTTATCCTCGCGCTGGACGTTTTGGGGAACTTTGAATTGCATAGGTTTTATGAGAATCTTTAAATTATAGCAGAAATTGCACTTCCCTACAATGTTTGGTAGACTCTCTGCGACTTTGAATCCCGTGCGGTTTTTTCCAGGGAAATTCTCAGTTTGAATAAAAATTTTGTTCAATAAATGCGCGACAGTTCACACATTAGAAATTTTTGTATTATTGCTCATATTGATCATGGCAAATCGACTCTTGCCGACCGTTTTTTGGAAGTCACCGGTACGGTCAGTAAGCGGGAGATGAAACACGATCAGCTTCTGGATACGATGGAGCTCGAGCAGGAGAGGGGAATTACGATAAAATTACAGCCCGTCCGGATGAACTGGAGGCAGGATGGTAAAGATTATGTGCTCAACCTTATTGATACCCCCGGCCATGTGGACTTCACCT
>JAYRRV010000106.1:0-3445 GCA_041909955.1 Candidatus Altimarinota bacterium | reverse complement strand
CTCTACGACAACCAAACCGGACACAAAGTTCGTCGTAAACGGGAAAGAGGAGCTTTCACAGAAAATATCCCCCTGGATGAGCATGCCGGCAAACTCCCTGACCCTGGAAGGGGGCGAAACAAAAATAGTGCCGGTGACGATCCGTATCCCCGAAAACGCGGGAGTCGGCCTGCACACGGGCGCAGTGATCGTACGGGAAAAAACAAAAGCGGACGGAACACAGTTCCATGTGGAAAAAGGCGTCAGAATTTACCTCAACGTCAAAGGAGCCGTCGTGGACCATTTCGCCCTGACCGACGGACGGATTACACAGCCGCTCGGAAACATCGGACTCAACCTCGAAGTGGAAAACAAGGGGACCACCGACTTTGATTCCCGGTTAACAATGGAACTTCAAAACCTGAACGGAGAAACGGTTGCGACCCGGACTCTCAACGGCTACATCCGACCGGAGGAAAAAGCCGCAATGAAGCTATCCGTCGGGACACCGTCTTTCGGAATCTATCAGGTGGTACTGAAATCCGAACAACCCATGAACGGGGCAACCTCCTTCAGTGCCGGTATATTTGTGACCGTGCCGCTGTGGTTCCTGGTCGCAATAGCAGGGCTTGCGATGGGCTGTTCACTTTTGACTGCAAAAAATAGGTCAAAAAACAAAGTCCCGGAATTCAGTTTTGGAAAAATTCTTTCGAACGCGGATTTCCGTAAAGCCACGAGTTTTCTGGGAATTCTTTTGGTTAGCGGACTCATGAGCCTCCCGCTGCTGAACATGGACGGCGCCCGGAACTATTTCGCGGCAGTCCTTGGAACGACCAACCCCGAAAGTTATGAAGTCACGGTAAAATGGGGAAATCTCCGAAAACTCATCCTCAGCAAAAAAAACAAAGTGGAATGGCATGGGGAAATCACCCTGACGGGAGCCAAAGCCACCATAAAAAACACCCTCGATCTGGAAGAAAACGACCAGGTGAACCTCATCAATGAAGGGAACACTCTCAGCTTCAACATGACCACGGACACCAACAACGACGGCGTCGTACTGAATGTTATCCCTACGGGTGATGCCGCGCCGACGCTGACCTTTGAAGACTTTCCGTCAAACATCAACAAAACCGTAAACCTTGCGAAACTCGCGGGGGGAAAAGCCACCATCGCCAATGGAGCCGCCGGTGTCGCTATTTTCATAAAACCAACGACGCTGGCCGAACTCCACGGTGCATCGGCGCTGACGGAATTGAACGCGACACCCGAAGCGCAGGCCACTCCGGAAGTCATTATCAACATCCCCGAACTGAAAAGCATCTTTGAAGACATTCCGGCCACCCCGGAAGTGCTCTCCGAATTCATCCTCACCTCAAACTACGTAAAAAAAATCAGCACGGAAAACGCGCTGACAAAAATCGAAACGGACTCCACACTCATCCGCGCGCTGGAAGCAACGCCGGAAATCATTGATGAAATCGCCGCCACACCGAGCCTGAACTTCACATTCATCCCGAGCGAAACCATCACGTTCCCACCTCAGCAGTTTTCGTTCAAGCAGGACAAAACAAGTATCCAGGACCTCGGAACCATCATTTTCGTACAGAACAAGGAAACTCCGTGGAATACATACGTCGGAACCACAAACTTTATCGCGGTCTCCGGACGCGGAATCATTCCGGCGGGCAGTCTTACCGTTATCCCGGGCGAAGCCAAAATACTCAGCCAGCTGGACGGGACCCAGGTGAGCGAAGGAACCGAAAGAACCATGGAAGGTACTTTTGATAAATCCATTCTGGTAAACGTGGATCCGGGTACGGACATGACCGACAGCAAAACCATCTTCACCATGAATCCCAAACTTCAGATCAAAATCCCCCACGGGACGCCGCCGGGAAAATATCGGGGACTGTTGACCATCACCAGCCTTTAGACCGTCTTCAAAGCCAGAAGCAAACCGCTGCCAAGGGGAAGCACCTCGGAACGGAACTCTTGTTTTTGCCGCACATAAGCCAAAAAACCCTTAAGATCTTCGGCATGGGAGATCACGTTGTCGGCGATCAGCAAGCCTCCGGTTTTTAAAAGTGGAAAGAGCGCCTCAAGATAAGACTCGTACTCCATCTTGGTGGCGTCCAGGAAAATAATGTCGTAGTGCGTTCCCCTTGCCCGGAAATCCTGAGTCGAAAACAATTCGGGCGCATGACCGAAAATCTGTTCCACATACTCACCCGCCCCCGCCTCCGTGAAATGTTCCCCGGCCAGGACGAAGCGCTCCTTATGCGACTCCACCGTATACAATTTCCCGCCGGTATGTGATAATGCCTCAGTAAACCAAAGACCGGAATATCCGTTGGAGGTGCCGATTTCCAAAATTGACCGGGCCCCGACGGACCTCGTCAGAATATTGAGGAAATTCCCAGTCTGTGGAGAAACATTCCAAAATTTTTCCTGCCGATCCGGAACGTTTTCCAGTCTGCGCAACACCGTAAAAATTCTCTCACTGTCCATAAAAAATTCTGAATTCCACCTTCCACATTCTACCTTCTCCCCGATGGAGCACCAGGGCAAAAAAACCGCGGTGATCGTTCTTCCGACCTACAACGAACGGGAAAACATCGCCAAACTCATCGAATCGCTGGAAAAAATCTTCCAGAAAATACCGGACTGGCGCATGCATATCCTGGTGGTGGACGATCAGTCCCCCGACGGGACCGCGCAAACCGTGGAACGTCTGCAAAAAACGAACCCGGATCTCCACCTGTGCAAGGGTCAAAAAAGAGGACTCGGTGAAGCCTACAAACGGGGATTCTCGTATGCACTGGCCCATCTTCATCCGGACTTTATCTTCCAGATGGACGCCGATTTCCAGCACGACCCCGCCGACATTCCCCGCTTTCTGAAAGCCGCTGAAAAAGGGAATGAATTCATCATCGGCTCGAGGTACATTCCCGGAGGCGATTGCCCGAACTGGGAATTCAAACGAAAATTCTATTCCTGGCTCGCCAATGTAGGTGCACGAATTCTGGCGGGAATAAAAGGAATTAACGACTGCACGTCCGGATACAGATGCATCAAGGCAGACTTCCTCAAAAATCTCCACGTGGAAAAACTCAGGTCGAACGGATACGCCTTTCAGCTGATTCTTCTCCACGCGGCAACAAAAAAAAGGCTGAAAATCCTGGAGATTCCGATACTGTTTCACTCGCGGGAAAAAGGTGTTTCCAAACTCGGGAAAAAAGACATCTGGGAATTTTTCCTGAACGCCATTACCCTTCGATTCCGGCGTTATCGCTAAAAATCCACAGCTGTAAGGCAAAAATCAGCGTTCACAACGAACAAAAAATATGTTATAATGTGAATATGAAACTTGTGCAAAAAATCACGCTGGTCACAACAATAGTTTTTGCTGCCAACCTCGCGAATCTTGCTTTTCCGTTTTTTGCCGTGGCCCAAACCGGCGGCG
>JAYRRV010000105.1:0-6740 GCA_041909955.1 Candidatus Altimarinota bacterium | reverse complement strand
TGCGCTCTAGCCAACTGAGCTACACCCGCACTCCAATATACTCATTGCGAAGGAAATCTACCCGAAACCTGCCTGGATTTCAATGTTTTTTCTGTTGACCGGCACCTGCCACAGGAGCATAGGGGCAGGACAGGCCAAACTGGCGAAAAATCACAAAAAATGATACAATAACAAGAAACCTATCCATTAAAATACACAATCATGGAAAACCTCAAAAAGCTCTTCATGCCGAACCGCCAGACTTTTATGGCCGGAGGACCTGAAGGCACAAGTCTGGAGGGCCAAAAGCCCGCCGAAAAAAAACAGGAAGAAGGGGGAGAAGGCAAAGTTGACGCCACAAAACAGGAAGGTGGCAAAGTGGTCGGCGCTCAGATGGACCAGCTCGGAAAACTCGAGGCAACTGAATTGACCGACGAAGACGTGCAGCTGAAAGTCGTGGAAATATTCAATAATCGCGATTATCCGTTTTCAGGGCTCCAGAATAAACTCGTCGAGGCAGAGAAAAAATCAAGTTCGGAGGCTGATCAAAAAAAATTAGCAGCGGCACTGAAAAAATTGGGAGTGACAGAGACAGGAATGGCGTCCCAGCCACAGCCCGGAACAGTACTGAACGACATGTACACCGCACTTTGGGATCAGCAGTTCAAAGTGAAAAAAACTCCCGACGACGTAGCAAAGGCGATCAAGGCGGGAAAATTTCAAACCATCAAGTCGGGACTGGACGGAATTATCGCAAAAGCGGTCGCGGCTTTTGACGAAGTGTACGGCAAGGGCAACGGACAAAAAGAGTTCGAAGAAAAGAAAAAGGAGGCAAACGCGTAATCTTCAGCGGTTGAGGAGCAGCGAACGGATCTTCCTCATTCCCATAATCACCATAAACGACTCACCGCTAATGGCCCCCAGTAAAATGAGGGCCATTTTTGCGGTAACATCCTGGAAAGCAAAAGACGCCAAAGCAAAAAATACCCCGGCCACCGCAAGCGCCAGCAGTTCCCGCTTTAAAAACCACACGTCTTCGTTCGCGGCAAAAAGGGTGATGAGCACGAGGTCATACCCATAGGAAACTGCCGCCAGCATAAGCATCATGGGCAGGACGAACCAGAATTCGGGAAGGACATATTTTGAATGGGTGAGCACGGCCAGGACCGTCGGTCCGGCAAGCGATCCGCCCACAACGAGTGCCAGTCCGCCCGCCAGCAAAATCTTCCGGATTTTTTTGTAAAGTTTCTGCGCCTTCTGCCAGTGACCTTCAAAAATATATTCCGTCAGCCCGGGCAGCGCGGAAAACATCAGAAAGGTCGAAGCCAGACTCAGCACCTGGGCAACCCGGAAATACAGGCTGAAACTGGCGAAATGGGCGTCATCCAGCATCCCGCGGCTCAAATAATCCGGAAGAAAACGGAAATAGAGGTTGTTCAGGATATTGATGATACCGAACGGCAAGCTGACTTCAAAAATCTTCAGCATTAGCGCCCCGCTGACCTTCCAGCTCCACTCAATTTTTTTCTTCACAAAATACAGGCTCAAACCCGTCGTCAGCAAACTTCCCGTCAGGGTCGCACCAAAAAGCATCGGGATGGAGACCTGGTCGGGGGCCTGCTGGAACTGACGTATGATGATCCAGATAAGCCCGAGGTTGACGATTTTCCCGGCAATCAAGGCAAAAGTGGCGCGTCCCATGAGGTAGTTCGCCTGGAGCATTCCGTCGCAGACCGAGGTCACGTAGTCAAAAAACAGGACTCCGCAGAAAAGAATGGTGCCGGTCATGAACACACGGTCGCCCCCGTTGAACAGAGCAATCACCACAGCCATCGCGAAGAAAAGCAAAGCCGTACCGACCCTCAGCGCGAGGGCGTTCATAAACACTCCTCCGTCCTTGGGTCTGTCCGCCATCATCCTCACCACGTTGCCGAAAATGCCCAGGTTGGCCGCCATGGAAAAAAACAGGACATACTCCGAAATCGACGCGTAGACGCCATATCCGCCCTGGGTTAGAAAATTGGAAACAAGCTTGAGCGTCACGGTGGCAAGCACCAGCTGTGCCGCTTTTCCGGCATACTGTACCACGGTGGAAAAAGCGATTTTCTTACCCAGCACGTCCAGGGAAAAATTTGGGGCGCCGTCGTTCGCTACGTTCATAGGGGCATCGTTAGTCAAAACTTCGGAGGAATGACCTCGATCATCCTTTTGGCTCCGGATTCAATCGGTTCGGCATAATCGTGGAGGGCGTTCTGCACGACATCCCAGGTGTAGACATAATCCTCGCCGTGCCTGGTTCCCACATCGGAGGTGATGATTTTACCCCCGTCCTTGAAGCCCTTGATAACCATGACATGGTAATTGGGGCCTCCGTTTTTATAAAACGGATTTCCAAGCCGCTTCCCGGCGAAAAATGCGATCAAAAAATGCCCCCGGCTGAGAGACCGCCGTACATCATCATAAGTCGGATCCTCCATCACGACGGACTGCAGTCCAAAAAGTTCACTGAGGATTCTCGTGTTCTGGATCACATCGGTATGTTTGTAATCACCGTACGTTCTGGTCTCCCAATCAACCAGTTTGAGAATTTCGTCACGGAACTCCTCCCGGCTCCAGCCGCGGTTAAAATAGGTATTGGCGACGAGCAGAATACTTGCCTCCTCGCAGGCCTCCTGCCACGGATAATCCCAGTCGCCGAAAGGGGCCTGGGAGTAAAAAGTCATCTTGAGATTGAGCTCGGACGGGAGGGGAATATTTTCTTTGGACGTGGCGGAGGGTTCCCCGGCGGGAGTTTGTTCGGAAGGTACATCAACATCTGAAAGCTGTCCTGCGTCAACGGCGACCGGAACACTCTCCTTGGCGTACTGCTGCTGTTTATATACATAGTAGGACGCCCCCGCGATGCCGATGACGATCACGGCACCTACAATGACAAAAGCTTTTTTCATGACCCGATTAAAGGCCAAAAACAAGGCGGCGTCAAGCGTCCAGATGATGTTCCTTGGATACGTTGGAGGTGAAATTTTCGAAAAGAATCGACTGGTGCGACCGCGCATTGTGCTTCTCCCCGAGCCGTTTTTGCACCGCCTCAAGTTTGACGCGGTTGATGAGTCGGAAATGGAAATTCGGGTTCGGTACGAATTTAATGACCCTTACGTCGGAAGAGGACATCATAAAGATGAGCTCCCCGAAGTTCATCACGTTTTCCAGGATACCGTTCTGCATTTTTTTCACGTCCTGGACCATCCTGAGATCCAGGGAAATCTGCAGATCCTTCACGAAAATCATCTTCTGGATTTCCACGATGCGCAAATTCGTAACGATGACGGTGTTCAGAAAATGGTTGATGAGTTTGATGAAAAAATTATGGATGAAATAGGTCAGCAAAAAAACGCTGAGAATCAAAACGAGTTCGCCGATGGAAGTTTTAAAAAAAGCCGCGATCTCGGAGGAAAAGCTCCCAAAGATCACGGCAATGACCACCAGAAAAAAAATATTGGCGATGATGCCGGGCACAAGGGTTATCCAGTGCGCGCGGAAAAAGGCCTCGACCTGTTCGTCGGCGTATTGGCCCTTGAAGTGGAGATCCTTCTTGTTTTCGGTGCTCTCAACCATCAGAAAAGAATGAGAAAAGTAAGGGAAAGCGCAACAAAAAGTACGGCCGCAATGACGTAGACAACGACAATGTGGTTCAGGTTCACCCATCCGAACAGCAGGGTGTATTTGGATTCGGGCATCCGGTACTTCCGGGCATAACTCAAAAGCCTCCTCAGATAAGCGCTTAAAAAGAGGAGTGAACAGACGTGAATACCGATGATGATTGTCCATACTGTTCCCATGGGCGGGGGAATGAAGAAGTAGGTCAATACCTTCGGTTTGTTTTTCAAATTTTTCCTTTTGTGAGCTCAGGCTACCCCCGCCCATACCTTTTTGTCAACATAAGGCCAAAAAGCGGCAGTTATTGACAACGTGAAAGAATTATTGTTAGAATAATCGCCATTTAAAGAAAAAATATGTCCGGACAAGGCACAAGACCAAAAGGAATTTTCGGCGACCTGGAGCTTGGACACGAGGTGGACGCACTATTCGACGCTCTCGACGGCCAGTCCATGGAGTGCCGGCTGGAGGATGTTGATCCGTCCAGGAAGGGGTGGGAAATCTTCTTGAAATTCCGGGATTGCGACCCCCGCACCTCGGGAACCCAGGCCCACGAAGATTTCAAGACGCTCAGCCACTTTGCAAAACTCGGCATCGCCAAGTGTGAATATCAGGCCGGCACCAAAACGGTTGTCCTGTCGTATCTTGAAGGATGCTGCGACGACGAATTCCCGGAAGAATACATTGAATTGATGAAGAAATATCAGCCGACCGTCAAGGCCCCGGATACGGCGAGAAAGGAGGCAAAAATACCGCAAGTGCCGGAACCTCGGGGCTCCACACCCCAGATCATCACCGGAATGAAGCAAGCCCTGCTGAAACAGGTTCCCGTCATTCATACACTTGAGGAATATGAAGTTCCGGAAGACATTTTAGTGGAAATTCCCTTGGACTCCGGAAAATCCGCGCGTATTCTCGGCAAGATGGGATGCGGAAGTCTGGAAGAGCTCATCGCGATTCTCCAGAGAATCGCCGACGAGGAAGAACTGCTTTTTCAACACAGCAAGCCGGGAGCGGAAGACGGGAGTACGGTGGTCATTCAGGGGGCCGAAGGCGACGACGTGGAAGTTGAAGTGGTATTTGAGGAAGGTGATGCAGTGGACGAACCGGAAGGTACATACATGATCAACATCTACAAAGATCCCAAAGTAAAATACTCCAAACCGATGGACGGTAAAAACATGGCATTTATCCATAAACTCCAGGCGGCAATCAGGGAGGAAGAATAATATTTACACACTATTATGACCATCCAGTTACCCGAGAAACACGAAAAGGAAAGACAACCGGAAGCCTCAACTGTCCGTCAGACCTCACAGCCGGCTCCGGCGAACACGGCTCCGGTCGAACAGACCATCGGAGAGACGCGGCAATCGATCTATACCAGATTCACCAAATATGAAGTACTGAACCGCGAGCTCCATATCATTGTTCTGGCATCGGTCGAAAATGAGATTCTCAGAAAAAAGATAGGTTGGTACTCCAGGGAGAGGATACGGGAGGTGGTTGAGTTCATCATGCGTACGGCAAAGCAACGCGGATGGGAGGAGGAACAGATCGAAAAAGCCGCGGACGAAATACTTGAAGCGCTGGAATTTACCGGGCTGATACGCACCGCTGGCATTACCAATAAGGTGTCCCGCTTGTTGGAGGGGGCCGTCCTCCACATATAATTTATATTGCGGACCACACGCAACTGTGATGTAACTTTTTGCGACAAATGGGAAGATTTCCCCCCCCGTTTGGGTGTTCAGATTCACGGGCGATTCTGTTGTAGATTTTTTCGACAGGACGTTTTTGCAGCTTTTTACCTGTTGATTTTGGAAACGAACTTTGTATCTTGTTGGTATTACTCTTTCATTCCTCCTTCCTATGGAAGATGTCATTCAAAAAGTTGCGGCCACAAAAACCGTTCACAAAATTGTGCCCAGGTCGCGGGATTACGAATTCAGTTTCAGTTCTCCGGACCATCTGCTTGATTTAAGTTACCTTGAACTGGAAGACAGGAACCTCCAGATAAAAAAAATGAGACTCAACGGAGATACGAACGAACAGATGAGGGAGAGATACATGGACTATTTGAGGGAAGAAGTGGGAATTAAGGCCGTCACGGTTTTTTTCAGTGACCTTGAGGGGAGACTTCACGCACTGGACTACGATAAGAAATATCTGCTCGGAGCCGAAGATAACCTGACCTTCGACGGTTCATCCATCCGCGGTTTCACGCCGCAAAAAGAGTCGGACCTTCGTCTTGCAATAGACTGGAGATCGTTCCGATTTGCTCCGTCGGACCTCTTTGGGATGGGTAAAGTGTTGTTGTTCGCCGATGTCTGCGATAAAGACGGGAGTCCCTACGGAAGCGATTTTCGTTCAAAACTCTCGGGACTCTGCAACGACCTCGCCAAAAAAGGGATCACCGTGAACATAGCCCCGGAAATTGAAGGATTTCTGTTCCAGGGAACGAAGGCCGAGCAGTCATTTGATGAAAAAAGGGGATTTGAACTGGTAACGTCCAGCGGGTATTACAGTTCGCTGCCGCAGGATATTCTGCGAAAGTTCATCGACAAATTCGCCGAGGTGCAACGCGCGCTGGGATACGAAAACGAAAAGGATCATCCCGAAGTAGCCCCCGCGCAGTTTGAGCTGAACTTCAAGTACACCCACGCGCTTGATACTGCGGATCAGATCCAGCTGTACAAGCTTCTGGCCCGCCAGGTCGCCACCGCCATGGGCCTGACCGCATGTTTCCTCCCAAAGCCGGTCCAGGGCATCAACGGGAGCGGAATGCATACCAACATGTCACTTTCCAAAGACGGCAAAAATCTTTTCTATGACGCCAAAGGGAAACATTTCCTTTCCGACACGGCCTATAAATTTGCCACGGGAATCTTGTACTATGCCGACGATCTTTGCCTGACGATCAACTCAAGCGTCAACGCATACAGGCGTCTGGACCCGGCGTATGAAGCTCCGAACGAAATCAAAATATCTTCGACCGACCGCGGGTCAATGATCAGGATTCCGATCGGAAACGAAAAAAGCGCACGTCTGGAGGTGAGAACCGTCGCGCCGGACTAAAGCCCCTACATTTCCTTCTACACCCT
>JAYRRV010000104.1:0-3445 GCA_041909955.1 Candidatus Altimarinota bacterium | reverse complement strand
GCGCCCTCTTCTTGGAATCACCAAGAGGGAAATTCTCGACTATATGAAAAAACACAAGATCGCGCACCGCCACGACCAAAGCAACGACAACACTGATTTTTCCAGAAACTGGCTGCGGAAAAACATTATCCCTCTCTTCCCAAAACTGAACGCCAATTTCGAACAGACCTTCAGGGAAACCCTCCACAACCTTTCCCTGACGACTCAATATCTCGAGGAACACTGTGCGATGTGGCTCAAAAAACACGGTAAAAAAATGGTCATCGACCTGGATACTTTCCTCGCAGAACACCGGGCATTCCAAAAACATCTTCTGGTCCACCTTTACAAATCCATCCACAAATCCACAAAAAAACTGACCAACAAGCACCTGGAAGAGGTACTCCAGGTCCTGCACCAGCGCCGGGCAAACCGCAAAAAGGAGTTCGGGCCCGGATCGTTTATCCAAGTCGTCCGGGAGCCGCAAAAACGCGGGGGGAACAAAAAGAGATACATTAGACTCATAGGCAAAAAATAGGTAAAATGGAACCACTTTGTTTTACGAATTATGAACGATCAGCCTCCAATGTTTAAAATGCAAAACCACAAACCGGGAAACAGTTTTATATATCTCGTCATCGTGGCGCTCCTCATCGCCGCTGCGTACATCATCTTCAACCCCGGGACCAGCAACGTGAAAAAAATCACGCTCGACCAGTTCGTGCAGCAGGCTAAATCGGGTGAAATCGCCAAGGTCATCGTCAAAGACGACAAACTCAATATCACCAGAATCGACGACAGCCTGGAATATGCATACAAAGAACCTACGGCCACACTGGACGACCTTCTGAAGGACGTACCTGAACAGGTGAAGAAAGATATCGTCCGCGAGGTGCAACCCTCCGACGGCCAGGACTTCTGGTTGAATCTTTTCATCAGCGTACTGCCGTTCCTTCTGCTCGTCGGATTTTTCGCCTTCATGATGAGACAGGCACAGAACAGCAACAACCAGGCGATGTCTTTCGGCAAAAGCCGGGCGCGCCTGTACGACAAGGAAAAACAGAAAACCACCTTTGAAGACGTCGCGGGCGCAAAAGAAGCAAAAGAAGAACTCGTGGAGATCGTGGACTTCCTGAAAAACCCGAGTAAATACACCACCATGGGAGCAAAAATCCCGAAAGGGGTGCTTCTGGTGGGCGCGCCCGGTACCGGTAAAACATTGCTCGCCCGCGCAGTGGCCGGCGAAGCAAACGTTCCCTTCTTCAATATCTCCGGTTCGGAATTTGTGGAAATGTTCGTGGGTGTGGGCGCCAGCCGCGTCCGCGACCTTTTCAAACGGGCAAAACGGAACGCCCCATGCATCGTCTTTATTGATGAAATTGACGCCGTTGGACGGCAGCGCGGTGCGGGACTGGGCGGCGGGCACGACGAACGCGAACAGACCCTGAATCAAATCCTGACGGAAATGGATGGATTCGAAAAAGACACCAATGTCATTGTCATGGCCGCAACCAACCGCCCCGACGTTCTTGATCCGGCGCTTCTGCGCCCGGGCCGTTTCGACCGGCGCATCGTCGTGGACGTTCCCGACATTGCGGACCGCGAAGCGATCCTCAAAGTTCACAGCCGCAATAAACCCATCGGAAAAAACGTCGATTTCAACAAAATCGCACAGCATACCCCGGGTTTTGCCGGAGCAGACCTTGAAAACCTCATGAACGAAGCGGCAATACTTTCGGCACGCCGGAACAAAAAAATCATTGAAATGAGCGAACTGGAAGAGGCCATCGAAAAAGTCGTCATGGGACCGGAACGAAAATCCCGCGTCCTAAGTAAAGAGGAAAAAAAGATCACCGCCTATCACGAAGTGGGTCACGCTCTCGTAGGCCAACTCCTCCCGAACTGCGACCCGGTCCACAAAGTTTCGATCGTCTCCCGCGGCATGGCACTGGGCGTCACCTGGTTCCTGCCCGAGGAGGACAAACACCTCAAATCCAAGAGCAAATTCGAGGACGAACTCTGCTCACTTCTGGGCGGATATATCTCCGAGATCACCTTCTTCGGCGAAATGAGCACCGGTGCCTCCAACGATCTGGAAAAAGCCACCAACATAGCCCGCGCCATGGTGACAAAGTATGGCATGAGCTCACTCGGACCGGTCATTTACGGCGAACAGAACAATGAAGTGTTCTTGGGGCGCGACTTTGGCCACGTCCGGAACTATTCCGAAGAGATTGCGGGAAAGATCGACGCCGAAATGAAAAAAATCCTGCAGAAGGCCGAAGACCGCACACGCCAGATTATCACCACGCACAAAGAAAAAATGGACGAAATCGTGGCGCTGCTCCTGAAAAAAGAAACCATCAACCGCAAGGAGTTCCTCAAATTCTTCGGTGAAAAAGAGGAAAAGGAGATCGAAAAGAAACGCCGCAGAATCGAAGAACTCAATGAAGAGGGTGAACCGTCCGGAGAACCCGCGTCGACAAAATCAAAAAAATAAACACCATCATAACTAACACCTATGGCAAAAATGCCGCTCCAAAAACAGACGTTCAGGAAAACACCGGTCAACCCACCCGTCCAGGCACAACAGGAAGAAGAGAACGTGGAAGGACAACTGGCTCTTGATGTCTATCAGACACAGAACGAAATCGTCATCGTCGCGCCGATCGCCGGGGTAAAAATGAACGACATCAGTGTCACCGTGACCGAAGACGTACTGACCATTAAAGGAAAGCGATACCTGGAGTTCAACATCCCCGACGAAGACTACCTGACCCAGGAATGTTTCTGGGGAGATTTTTCCCGCTCAATAGTGCTGCCGTCCTCCGCCGACACCAGCAAAATAAACGCCAGCATGAAAGACGCCGTACTCAAAATCAGCATCCCCCGGACTGAAAGAACCAAAACCCGTCTTATCCGTATCAAAACCGAAGAATGAAAATCCGCAAAGCCGTATTCCCTGCCGCCGGTTTCGGGACGCGTTTTCTCCCCGTGACCAAATCACAGCCAAAAGAAATGCTCCCGATAGTGGATAAACCGGTCATCCAGTATCTCGTGGAAGAAGCGGTCTCATCGGGTATTACCGAAATCATCATCGTCACGGGCCGCGGCAAACGTTCCATCGAAGACCACTTCGATTACTCCTTCGAACTGGAGCACACCTTGGTTGAAAAAGGAAAGCATTCCTTATTAAAGGAGGTACGCGACGTCGCCAGACTGGCCAAGTTCGTGTATGTACGCCAGCCCATGCCTCTGGGTGACGGCCATGCCATCCTGTGCGCCAAAGAGGTGGTGGGTGACGAACCTTTTGCCGTCCTGTTCGGTGACGACATTGTGGACCACAAAGTGCCCGCCATCAAACAACTGATGAACGTCTATGAAGAAACCGGCGGCTCCGTCATGGCACTCCAGAAGATCAACAAGAAAGAGAGTGAAAGTTACGGGATGATCAAACCCCAATGGT
>JAYRRV010000103.1:0-15171 GCA_041909955.1 Candidatus Altimarinota bacterium | reverse complement strand
TAAAAGCCGCATCCAGTTTGTTCTCGTCAATGGTCATGCTTTTTCCGGCGGCGGGACCGGTCTGGAAAGTCATGGTGAATTTGAGATCCTGATCGAACGGCACCCGTGTATCCACGGAAACCAGCACGTTGTCGTTGCCGGATTTCACCTTGATCATGGCATGACCGTTGGCGTCAAACTGGACGTCTCCGAGCGGTATGAGTCCAAGTTTTTTCAAATGGCTGACAATGGCTTTCCCGCGTTTTTGCTGGAAACTCTTGGTGAGCTCATCGTTGGTGCTCACATGGTCGGGAACGGTGGCCGCGTCTTTTTGTTCATAGCTGCTTGGCGTCGCTGTGGCCTGCGGACTCACGCCTCCCTGGGCGATCACTTCCAGCGGCTGCGGTGCTACGCCGCTTTTGGCGATGGCTGCCAGATTTTCCGGCGACGGAATGACAAATCCGCCTTCCATGACCTTGGCCATTTCCGGCGATGGCGGCGGTAAAAACTGCACGGCAGTGTCGCTCGGTTTCAGGTCCGTGGCCCGGATGTATTTGGTATAATCACCGGTCGCCGGGTCTTTGACCAGGATGAGCATCCCTTTTTCCAGGAGTTCGCGGTCTTTTTTCGCCTGCTCCACATCGTCAGTTTTTCCGGTGGCCGCGCGTGCGGTGATGAGTTCGTCCAGGTGGTCTTTTTCAAAATTTTCCGCGATGTGATAGCTCATCAAAAAGAGGTTGCGCTTCACGTCCGCGGGCCAGACAACTTTTTTTACCGCGCCTTCGGATTTTTCGTCGATCACCGGCAGAAAGGCACGGATGCGGTCTTCCGGTTTCGCCCCGCGGCTGCGGATGTATTCGACAAAATGTTTCAGTAAATTTTCCCGGTCTTTTTTTTCTTCCGGTCCCACAAACGGCACCCCGGCACTTTTGCGTGAGGAGTTGAAATAAAAATCCATGAGGTTCTTCTTTTCGGACTCTTCAAGAACGCCGTTGATGAACAGCTTGTCCAGGTAGTCCTTCTCCCGCTGTACGGTATCTTCCAGCATCTCCTCCAGGAGAGGCATCAGATGGTTATTGATGAATTGTGGTCCGAACTGCTGCATGGTTTGTTCCTAAAGATTTCTATGATGCTACGACCTGCGGTTGTGCCGGGAGTGCCGCGCCCGCGCTCGCCGACCCTCCGGTCAGTCCCTGATCCTGTTTGATAATCGCAAGTTTTCCGTTAAACTCCTCCTGGGTTTTCATTTCCGTGACCATCAGCGCTTCGCCCATCCCGTTAATCTGGGCCTCGGTTTTTTGAGGAAATTTTCTGTTGGCATCTTTCAGCCGAGCCTGCTGGTCGGGGTTTGTTTCCGACTGCAGGAGTTCGTCAAACGTGATGATGAGATCTTTTCCCTGTTTGCCCTGTCCGGTTTTGGCGTTGCGGACCTCCAGAATTCGTCCGGCGCCTCCGTTTTCAAGGTATGCCCCCATATCGGGATAGTTGAGGTATATGTCGCCAATCAAGGCGTAGGCGTTCTGCTTGGCGGTGTTCAAAGGCCCTTCCTTCTCACTGATCCTCTCGCAGAGACGGGTGATCCATCCTGAACCGATACCCAACGATCCCGATCCTTTTTTGATGCTTCCGCTTGTCATTTCCAGTGCCAGCGCCCCTTCGCCGAGTGCCGCCCAGATGTACGGATTTCTCTTGAACATTGTTTTAAAATCTCCTCCGGCCGCCAGCACGTTGGTCAGAATCCAGAAGAATGAGTGGAGCAGCATGCCCGCGCCAAGCAGCGGCGCGCCGGTCACCCGTTCCATCATGTTGGTGTCGTACATGCCTTTCATTCGGCGGATTTCCTGATCCATGGCGTCCTTCACCTTCTTCACTTCATCCACGTAGAATCCCTGGTCCAGACGCTTGCGGTACGTGTCCTTGAACTCCGTTTCATCGATGATTTTTTTCTGAACGGCGATCTGGAACAGTTCTTCGCCTTGGGCAATGCTTAAGATTCCCGTGCGCAGAAAGGCGTCGATGACTTCCGCCGTCTGCCCCCGTTTTGGGGAGTCCATGAGTTCCTGGATGAGACGGTACCGTTGTGCTCCGGTCATAAACCCGATGAGAATTCCCGCCGATGTCGCCTCGAATTTTGCGCGTGGCTTTGAATCTTTTGCCGTCAGATCCAGCGGGTTGATCATTTTGACGATGTGGTCGTAATCTTCCGCAGACAGCTCAGCGTGTTTCTGAAGTTTGATCAGTATCTGCTGGGTTTCGATGTCGCTGGCGGAAATCTTTTCGATGCCGGCAAGCGTCCGTTTGAGCGCAGCGGCTTCCTCCGGCGTGGCGTAATCGCCCTTGATGAGCATGCTCAAGACCAGCTGAACACGCTGAATCCGAGATTCCGCTTCAATTTTTGCCCGTTCGAGCAGTTGCTGTGCCAACAGGTCGCGCTCCGAAATATTCTCCTGGGACTGTTCCTGAAAATCCTGCTTAAAGCGCGTCACAGTGGCTCTCACGATCGTTTTTTGGGCTTCCTTCAGCTCGATCATATCTCCGAGCGCAACCTCCGGCAGCTTGGATCTTGAGATTTTGTCTTCGAACATTTTTTCAACGATGCCCACCTGTTCCGTTTCAATCTCGTCAAATTTTCCCAGGACGGTGCGGGTCGCCTCATCCATTGGTTTTTTTTGGGGCTCAATGTTCCCCTGCTGTTTTTCCGGATTTTTTTGCGGATCTGCCATGGTGATTTTTATTTCTTAAAGCTTGAGAAGTCGTAACAACACGTCCCCCAGTCTTTCGGTTTTCCCTTCCCATTCCGGAACCTGTCCGCACAAATATTCGCGGATGGGGGCCGGGTCTTCATGATTCAGCTGAATGACTACGTCGGAAAAAAAGTGCTCCTTCACTCGCAGATTCAGTGTCGTGACGTGCGGAGGCTGGTACATGATCCAGAAGGCCTGGATGCTGCTGTACGGAAAAATCATGTTTCCGACTTTGATCCCCATTTTTGAAACGGTGATTTTAATATCCTTTGGCGGATGATGGTTGTGGATGTACCAGTACACTCCGGCGAGCACGATGACCGCCAAGGCCATCGTGAAGTTGCCGGTCAGCGCGTCCAGAAGAATCATGGCTCCCGCCGCAACGGCCGCGGCCAGATACCAGATTTTGCTTTTGGGGTGTTGGATGTATTCCGGTGCCACCCAGGTAAACACTGCTTTGTCGTACAGCTCAATTTCCTGAGCGGTCAGTGGTGTTTTCGGGGCGAAATTCAGCGGGTTCTTGTTGGCTTGCGCCGTTTCCTCTTCACGTTCCATTGCTTCAAGGAGCTGATGTTCCGTGGTGTGTTTGTTTTTTGACATAGTTTTGGTGTTTAGAATTCTTATTATTTTAACATAAAAACGCCTTTCCAACAATTCGGGAAAGGCTGAGGAAAGCCACAAAAGCTTGACTGGTTTTACTAATGTTTTACTATAGCTTTTCACGTAGGCCGTTCATCCAGCGGTCGCAGGCTTTGTTGAGGTCGAGCTCGATGAGTTTTTGCGTGCCGTTTTTGAACACCAATTTTGGCAACGCGGCGGTTTTCCCTATCTCGTACGGAATGAGATCGTATTTTTTACAGATCCCAAGGAATTTCTTCTCATTTTTTGGTGCGATTTCACACACGAATCCTCCCGTTTCACTGAACAGTTTTTGGTCTTCGCGCAGCCCGTTTTTGCCATTGCTCCCGTCGCAGTTTTTCACATCCACCGTCGCTCCGATCTTCCCTTCCCCCCATCCTCCAAAACACATTTCTGAAACGGCAACCGCCAGTCCACCGTCGCTGATGTCGTGGGCACTTTCGATGACTCCGTTTTTAACCCCGTCGACCATCGTGTAGATCTCTTTTTGTGCTTCTTTGAAATCCGCCTCCGGCACATTGGCCCCCAGGTGTCCGTGGAGCCTGTAGTATTCCGATCCGCCGAGTTCGTTTTTACGCTTTCCCAAGAGGTAAAGCTTGTTTCCGGCTTTTTTGAACTGCATGGTGACCGCCTTGGTATAGTCATCGATTTTCCCGATGCAGCAGATGACGGCCGTCGGGGACACGTGTCCGTTTTTGCTCTCGTTGTATAAACTGACGTTTCCGGAAATGACCGGCGTCGGGTGTGCGGGATGGTTCATGAGTTTGATTCCGTGGCACGCATCCCGGATGCCTTCGATGCCGTCTTTGAGTTCCCACATCTGCTCCGGTTTTTCCGGATTTCCGTAGTTCAGACAGTCGGTAATGGCCTGGGGATAAGCTCCCACAGCCGCCACGTTGCGCATGGACTCCACGACTGCGTTTGCCGCTCCGTGGTACGGGCTGATCAAACTGTGGCGGGGATTGCTGTCCGTGGAAAAAGCCATCCCGATTTTTTTCGTTTTGGCGTCGACGTCCTCATCCATGAGCGGGGCCAGTATTCCGGCATCGGCGAGTCCCGCTTCCAGCACCACGTAGCCCTGAACCTGTTTGTCGTAGCGTTCATACACCGGTTTTCGGCTGGCAATGTTTTCCGACCCCAGCAGTGCTAAAAGTTCTTTGTTGTAATCTTTCGGGGCAGCGAGTTCTGGCTCCTTCAAATTCGTTTTCGGCTCAACATACGGGCGGTTGTACAGCAGCCCCTCGGTAATGTCGTGCGATGAGGCATCGACCACTTTCGACCCTTTATACTTCAGGACGTAGTTCCCTTCCTTTACTTTTCCGACCAGTGAAGCGCGCGCATTTTCCGCCACTGACGGCAGATCCCATTTTTTATTGTAATGGTCCAGAATCATTTTCGTGAGACTCGGATGGCACATCCAGGTGAACCGCTCCTGTGTTTCGGAGCATGCGATAACCGATGGAGGTAAGCCCTTTACCGCCACGTGGACCTTTTCCAGATCGATTTCCGCGCCGAGGCCGACTTTGGCGACCTGTTCAACGGTAGAGCAACTGATACCTCCGGCACCCATATCTTTGTAGCCGACTTTGGCGATGAGTTTTTTCTTCTGGAGTTCCGCGCAGAGATCGTAGGTGGAAATCAGAAGGTGACGTTTTAAGAATGGATTTGGTTCCTGCACCGCGCCCTTGTTCTTCTCTTTTTCGGACTCCTTCAAAATTCCCGAAGCGAATGCTGCTCCGCCCATTCCGCTGAAGTCCGTGGGTTTTCCCACCACGATGATATCCCATTTTTCCTTGGCGGCGTTTTTGGAAACAAACGAGTGGATAAGATGGGATTCGCGCACCAGGCCCAATGCGACCACGTTGACCAGGCAGTTATCGTTATACGAAGAGTCAAAATAGACATCTCCGCCTATGTTGGGGACTCCTATGGGGTTCCCGTATCCGGCTATCCCGCTGATGACGCCTCCGGCAACCTGGTGGGATGTTTTATTCTGAATATCCCCGAAACGGAGCGGGTCCATGACCCCGATGACCTTTGCTCCCATGCATGCAACGTCGCGGACGCAGCCGCCGACTCCCGTTGCGGCGCCTTCGTAGGGCACGATCTGCGAAGGATGGTTATGACTTTCGTGACTGATCACCAGCCCGTAGCGGTCTTCCTTCACCCTGGCAATTTCCACCACACCGGAATCTTCACCCACGCCCAAAACCACATTCGGCGCATCTATTGGGAGCATCTTCAAATGTGGTTTGCTGCTTTTGTATGAACAGTGCTCGGACCCCTGAATTCCCCACAGCACCGCCTCGGTTATGGTCGGCGGGCGTTTTAAAATATCCTCAATCTTCCTTGCTTCCTCTATGGTCAGTCCGATCTTGTTCCTGGCGAGGGCTTGCATAACCTCGTCATCGGTCATCTGAGAGAAAGCTAAGGTTTTTTCCATGGATGGTATGAGGGTATAGGGTATCTGGATTAGCGGACGTATGGCATCAGAGCCATGAAGCGTGCGTTCTTTACCGCGCGGGCCAGCTGTTTCTGGTATTTCAGCGCCGTGCCGGTGTAGTAACGAGGAGTGATCTTATTGTATTGTGAAACGTATCTTTTTAAAAGTTTCACATTCTTATAGTCAATGTACGTGATGTTGCTGACCGTAAAGAAGCAGGGTTTGTTGTATTTATTCTTTGCCATAATTTAGGAATGTATAAGGTATAAGGTAGATAGTATGGGGGAAGCTTCCGCTCCCTTTGGTCGCTTGAGCCACATCTTCTTGATGATGGCACGTCGCTATAGGCTCCGGGTTTGTCCCGCTTCGCGGGACGCTTGTTGGCTAGTGCCTCCGTTTCACTCCGGCATCGGCATGTCTTCAGGCATCGGTTCCATTTCGTCGGCACCGGTCGGCATGGTCTGGTCGAATTCGCCGGCCGCACGCTTGTCGAGCATGATCAGGTCGTTCACCACGATTTCCGTCCGGAATTTTTTAACTCCTTCAGGAGTGTCCCAGCTGCGGGTCTTAAGATATCCTTCAATGTACACCAGTTTGCCTTTGCGGATGTATTTGCTGCAGATGTCGGCAAGCTTTGACCAGGCGACCACTTCGTGGAACTCGCTGGAATTATGGTGCTCTCCGTTCCGGGTCATCCAATCGCGGTTGGTGGCGATGCCGAACGTGGCGATCGGCTGTCCGCTCACGGTCTGTTTGATTTCCGGATCGCGGGTGACATTTCCAATGATGATGACTTTATTGATACTTCTCATGGAATTTAGAAGTTAATGTCCGGATTTGAAAGAATGCTGTCGAGCTTGGCGTCGATATCTTCCAGAGCTTTCTTATCCGCTTCCGCGTCCTTTTTCTTCGGAGCTTCTTTTGCCTTTTTGGCCGTTTCTTTCGGAGCCTCCTCGGTCACTTCCTGTTTTGGCGCCTTGGCGGCCTTTTCAACAGGCTTTTCTACCTTTGCTTCAGCTTTCGGAGCTTCAGATCTTGGTGTTGCGGTTCGAACATGGCGGCCGAGTTTCTTTTCCCTCTTTTCTTCCTTCAGAGCATCCTCTTTTTCCTGTTCGACGGCAGCTTCAGCTTCCATGTCGGTCAGTGTCTTGGGCTGGTAGACTGCAGGGAGCTTCATGAGGAGGTGGCGGAGGACTTCAACCTCAAGACGGAGCATGCGGTCGAGCTCCTTCACCTTTTCCGGGTCCATGTTGAAATCCAGGACGGCATAGTACCCCTGGTCATGTTTTCTGATGGCGTACGCCAAATTGCGAAGACCCCAAAGGTCTTCAAAGGAAAATTCGCCGCCAAAGTCCGTAATGGACTTTTTGATGGCTTCAATACGTTTTTTGATGGCTGTTTCACCGATGTCTGGTGAAACAATCACCATAAGTTCATACCTTACGGTATCGGTTTGGGTGCTCATCTTTACTATGGATTAAGGGATAAAATTCTTAAGAGAAGGAGATGCCCCGCCGTGCGGGGTCTCTTCCCAGAAAAGAAGAAGCAGGAGGACTCTAACAAAAAGTTTCAGCTCACGCAAGGGAGATTTTGGGGTTTTGCCCCTATTTTTTCATACCCCCTTGATTACTATTGCCAAACAATTATACTCATTCGTCAATACTTTACTTGCCTTTTTGTATAAATATTGTATCATGCTACTACGTTTTATGATTTTTGGCTTATTTCAATGAAAATCTCCGACCCATGGTTGGGCTTTACAAATCCTTTTTGACACTATATATTCCCTGTCCGGTCAATGGTAATGGGTAGAAAGAGTCTTGGAATTGGTGTAGTCTGGAATAATGAAAGGCAGAAAAAAGAGTTCCATAAGCTAATAACTCAATACATAGGTTTCTCCTCAAGGCAGGACAGGGAAAACTAAAAAATAAGTTATTATGAGCCAAACGCCTATTAGTACGACATCCGAACAATTCGCCGTGAACCAGAGTGCACGCCGCGCGCGCCACCTGAAGGTTTTCTCAAGGGCCACCTTCCTGCGCTGGCCGAGTGTTTCGTTGACTTCACTCTTTGCTTCAGCCAAGAGTTCCGCCCAGACCAAGGTACTGGGAAAGATCGCTCCGCTTCTTCATCGCGGGCATGTTGATGCGCACCACTTTACCTCTCCATCCCAGAAGCTCTTTACCAGGTATGGAGCTATAGTGGCTCTTTTGTTCTTTGTGGGATCCATCACTCCTTCAAACGCGTACAGCGACGGGTTTGCTTCCGGCTATGTCGATTTAACAGGCACATGGGATGAAAGCGCGACCGATGCTCCTCTTATGGCGGACCAGGAAGGTTACCTTACCAAGGTCAACCCACAGACGGACGCGGGCGACCGCAGCAACGTGAGCGACTACTTTGTGCACTCCGTGGCTTCCGGGGAAACGGTGTCCACTATTGCCGCCCAATAGGGCCTGAAGCAGAATACTCTTCTTTGGGCAAACAACCTTGAATCCACCTCCACTCTCAAGATCAACCAGAAACTTCTCATTCCGCCGGTCGACGGTGTTTACCACCAGGTGGGAAAGAAGGAGACCGTGGACAAGATCGCAAAAGCTTATGGCGTCGGCAGTGAGAATATTTTGAAGCAAAATGGTTTGACTGACGGTTCCACGCTCACCGTCGGGGATGACATCTTTATTCCGGGAGGCAAACCGCTGATTGCGGACGCTCCGGTCGCTCCAAAAGTCGCCGGCCGTGACACTCCCGCCCGTGTAGCTTCCGCAAGCCGCGTGAATGCCGTTACTGGTGGCGCAATCCTCAACGGAAGCAAAGATGCTCCTGTCGGCGATATGCCGTTTATCTTCCCGACCCGTGGAAAGATCACCCAGGGTTTCCATGCCGGCCATTATGCCTTTGATATCGGCAACACCGACCGTCCCGCCATTTGGGCCGCAGGAGCCGGTACAGTGGTGAAGGTCACGAGCGGATGCGCTGACGTTTCCTACCGCTGTGGAGGGGGCTACGGCAATCATGTGATTGTTGACCACGGCAACGGCCTCCAGACTCTTTATGCGCACATGACGTATTCCACCGTCGCCGTCGGCGACAAGGTGACCCAGGGACAAGTTATCGGCAAGATGGGCCGTTCCGGGAACGTCCGCGGCAAAACAGGAATCCACCTGCACTTTGAGGTCCGCAAGAACGGCGTGAAAAAAGTTCCTTCGGACTACTATTGATTCCCTGAAATTTTTCCATCCCGATGATCCCGCCTGATGCGGGATTTTTTGTTGTTGAAGCATAAAAATATGTGCTCCGCTTGACCGCCGGGGCTGGTTTGCTAAACTGTCCACGGCCTCGCCTGCTAGGCGATGGCACGTCGGCCCCATCTGCTAGATGATGGCACCTCGCATTGGCTTGGCCTTAGCTCCGGCCTAAAACTCCTCTTATCATGTGGAAAACGCTCAAAGAACTTCCAAGGAAACCGGTGCTGGCGCTCATCAAGGCCTACCAGATGACACTTTCCCCGGATCACGGGTTCTTTAAGGCCATGTTCCCCTACGGATACTGCAAGTACAAGCCCACGTGCTCACAATATGGCTACGAGATCATCAAAAAGTACGGGCTCGTTCGGGGTGTCCCCATGGGCATCTGGAGGGTCCTGCGATGCAATCCGTGCAGCAAGGGGGGCACCGATCCGGTGAGGTAGCAAAACATGGGGCGGCGGTCGCCACACTATCCTTAATTCCATATCAGCAATGATCAAACGAGCGCTCATCAGTGTCACGGACAAGACGGGAGTTGTTGAATTTGCCAAGGGTTTGGCCGCCAAAGGGATTGAAATTCTGTCCACGGGCGGAACCGCGAAAGCTTTGAAGGACGGTGGCGTAAAGGTCACTGAAGTTTCCGACTATACGGGATTCCCGGAAATGATGGACGGCCGGGTTAAAACGCTCCACCCCAAAATTCATGGCGGACTTTTGGCCGTACGAAGCAAAAAAGAACATATGGACGCACTGGAAAAGATGGGGGTCGGAACCATCGACCTGGTGGTCGTGAATCTGTACCGCTTTGAAGAAACCGTTGAAAAAGAGGATGTGAGCGAGGCGGATGCCATTGAAAACATAGATATCGGCGGCCCGAGCATGATCCGTTCCGCCGCGAAGAATTTTGCTTCCGTCACGGTTGTTGTGGACCCCGACGATTACGGAAAGGTTCTGAAGGAGATCGAGAAAAACGGGGATACCACGCCGGAAACGCGTAAACATCTCGCCTGGAAAGCGTTCAACAAAACCTACAAATACGACGAAGCGATCGAACATTACTTCCGGAAAATGCTTGGGGAAGCCGAACTCATGGACCTCCACTATGAAAAAGTGATGAGCCTGCGTTATGGCGAAAATCCGCACCAGAAAGCGGCTTTCTTCCGCAATCCGGAAAACCATGACGCCAACATTACCAACGCGCGCGTTTTGCACGGCAAACAGCTTTCGTTCAACAACCTGGTGGACGGGGATTCCGCGCTGGAGCTCGTGAAGGCCTTCCAGCGGCCAACCGTCACGATCATCAAGCACAACAATCCGTGCGGCGTGGCTTCCGCCGACACCATTGAGGAGGCCATGGAAAAAGCTTACCTTGTGGATTCCATGTCCGCTTTCGGCGGCGTGATGGCATGTAACAGGCCGGTGACCAAAGTCATGGTGGATTCTATCAATAAGAAAAAATGGTTTCTGGAGATTATCATTGCCCCGAAGTTTGAAGAGGATGCCCTGGCTCTGCTCACCAAGAAGCCGAATCTGCGCCTACTGGAAACAGGTCCGCTCAAACTCGACGTGAACCGCCGCGACATCAAAAAAGTTGCCGGAGGTATTCTGATCCAGAGCGAAGACACCTATGAGGTCACGGAAAAAGATCTCAAGGTCGTCACTAAAAAAGCGCCGACGGCGGAACAGGTGCGCGCGATGCTCTTTGCGGTGAAGGTGTGCAAACGCGTGAAATCCAACGCCATTATTCTGGCAAAAGGCGAGGAGGTCATGGGCATCGGAGCGGGGCAGATGTCCCGTGTGGATGCGGTGCACCTGGCGTGCTATAAAGCCGGCCCAGACCGGGCAAAGGGGTCTGTCATGGCTTCCGACGCGTTCTTCCCGTTTGCCGATGGCATCGAGATGGCCGCGGAAAACGGCATTGAAGCGGTCATTGCTCCCGGCGGCTCCGTAAAAGATGACGTGGTCATCAAACGTGCGGACGAACTCGGCCTCGCGATGGTGTTCATCGGAGTGCGGATGTTCCGGCACTAGAAGTGCATTTTATGCCTAATTCCATTTGACGTTGGTGTCGTCAAACGGGGTTTTGAAGTTTACGAAGACGAGCGGATTGTCCTTTGTGTTGGAGTTCTTGAATGAATGATCGATCCCGTTGGGAATCACCACCACCATGCCGCTGCCTACGGGCTGCTTTTTATCGCCGATCGTAAATTCTCCGCTCCCGGAAACGATATAGATGACCTGTGTTGTGTTCGTAAAGGTGTGCGAACCGATGGTCCCTTTGAGCGACACGACCTGAACACTGCCGGTACTGCCCGTCTGAAGAATGCTCGATTCAAAATTGCCCTTCTTTTGATCCAAGCCGCCGGCAACCAGCTTGGCGATATCGAACGTGGCAAATTTGTATCCGCCGTCATTTGTCGGAGCCGGCTGGGTTGATTCTCCCGGCTGCCCTGCGGGGGCTGTTCCCGGCGCTCCGGAAACGGCGGCCGGAGTTCCTGCGGCACCTGCAGGCGTTGATGTCGTTCCCGTGGCCACAGCCGTGTTCATCACCGTGACGATCGGACTACCGGTCGGAAGGTTAATTCTTCCCGGGTCCCATAACAGGTATACTTTGCTGTATTTGTTGGAGAGGCTCTGGGCAACATTGTTGAACTGTTCGGCGTCTATATCGGGCATCGATGCCATCGTTGTCTGCATCAGGTCTTTGGTTGGCATCCAGAGTTTTTTCTCATCGGCAGTGAAGGTGGAATACATTTCGGAACCGACCATGGTCTCCACCCCGACCAGGCGGGAGTCCCCATCGTTCCCATCATAAAGCTGGCACTGCATCATGTTCCCGATCACGCTTTTGCAGTATTTGTGGACGGTCATTTCGGCGTTGCCGGGGAAAAGTTTTTTTACGGTCATGTGGAGCGTCCATCCTTCGGGCGGGGACGTGAATGTTGCCGTTTGCTGCGTTTGTTGCTGCGTTTGCGCCGCACCGGTATCGTCGGGAGTCTCATCCTGGGGCACGGCGCTTCCGCCGCATCCCGCGAGGAACAATGCTACAAGTACCGTTCCTAAAAGCTGGAGTTTATGCTGTGATTTAGCGGAAATTTTCATGGTGTTTGGGGGGTGAAAAGTGTAGAATCGCTTGGCATTATAACCTAACTTTTTTGACATGTCAGTGCAGGAAGCCTTGATTTTAGGAACCATCCAGGGTTTAACAGAATTTCTCCCTGTTTCTTCATCGGGCCATCTGGTCCTGGCGGAGTCTTTCATGAAGCTTCCCGTGGAGAGTCTGAAGAGTTTTGACATTGCCACGCATTTTGGAACGCTGCTGGCGTTGCTCGTCTACTTTTGGCGTGATTTTTTGGGGCTGTTCCAGGGTTTCTTTGCGGGAATCGGACAGATATTCACAAAAAAAAGCCTCCCGGATCATTTGGAAAAGTATAAAAAATTGTCGGTACTGCTCATCCTTGCCACCCTTCCGGCTATCGTACTGGGAGTCACCCTTGGGGACTGGCTTGATGAAACGTTCAGGCATCCCGGTTCGGTGGCGATTTTTATGATCGTGGTGGGTGTACTGTTTTTTGCGGCGGAGCTTGTGTATACAAAGGTAAAAACGAGGAATGTGGGATTCCGTGAGGGGATCGTTATGGGTTTTGCTCAATGTATCGCCCTTATACCCGGCATTTCCCGTTCGGGAATTACCATAAGTTCAGGGTTGTTCCAGGGAGTGAAGCGCGATGAGGCCGCGAAATTTTCTTTCCTGCTGGGTTCAATCGCGATATTTGGCGGAACGGTTTTTGCCGTTGTGGCGGTGATGAAGGGGAAATATGGCATGCCACCGGTTGATGCGCTGATCGCGGGAATTGCGAGCTCGTTTGGCGTCGGGCTGCTCGCGATTTCGTTTTTGATGAGGTTCCTGAAAAAGCATACGCTGCACATTTTCGGCGTGTACCGCGTTATTTTTGGTTTTGTGCTGCTGTATCTGGTCAACTTCACCAAGTTTTTCGGGTAGAATAAACTTTTCACTGGACAAAATAATAAAATGTCCATAGAATAGTGAAAATTCTATTTTCGGCTAAAGATGGGCAATATCAAGGACTACGCCATTGTGACGCTGGGCAGTCACACCGCTTTGCAAATACTCAAAGGAGCCAAGGATGAAGGCTTTAAAACGATCTGCGTGTGCGTGAAGGGGCATGAGCGTCCGTACCAGAGTTTTGGGGTCGCCGACGAATATATTTTTGTTGATTCATTCAAGAATTATTTTGAAATTGAGGACCAGCTCATCAAAAAAAATGCGATCATGATTCCTCATGGTTCTTTCGTGAGTTACCTGGGATGGAAAAAAGTGCAGGACATCAAGGTCATGCATTATGGGACCAAAGGAATTCTGGAGTGGGAATCCGACCGCAACAAGGAAAGAGTTTGGCTTGGAAACGCAGGGTTGAAGCAGCCTAAAATATTTAATACTCCGGAAGACATCGACCGTCCGGTGATCATCAAATTCCACGGAGCAAAAGGAGGGTTCGGGTATTTCATCGCGAACTCCACCGCGGAATTTTACGAGAGAATTCAAAATTATCCGGGCGATGAAGGGTATGTGATCCAGGAGTATATCGTTGGAGTTCCCGTATATACGCATTATTTTTATTCCCCGGTCACCAGGGAGCTTGAACTCATGGGGTTTGATAAACGGTATGAATCCAATGCGGATTCCATCGGGCGTATTGCCGCAAAAGACCAGCTGGATGCCGGTATCCGAACTTCGTACACCATCACGGGCAACATCCCTCTGGTGATCCGCGAGTCCATTCTTCCGCTCGTGTTTCAGATGGGCGAACGTGTGGTGGAAGAGTCCCGCAAGCTCACCGACTACAAGTCCCAGAAACCGCTCCTGAAAGGCTTATACGGGCCATTCTGCCTGGAAGCGATTCTGGATCCGGACTTGAACTTTTATGTTTTTGAGATTTCTGCCAGAATAGTCGCCGGAACCAATCCCTACATCCAGGGGTCGCCTTACACCTGGCTCCGCTACAATGAGCCGATGAGCACGGGCAGGCGCATTGCCCGCGACATCAAACAAGCCATTGAGCAGGACCGGATTGAGGATATTCTCGGCTAATTAACTTTTTCATCATGATCACTCAGCAGGATATTTCGGACGTTCTCAAAGGGTATGATCCGAAGAATATTACTATTGGCGTACTTGGGGGACACAGCGGTCTGGACGTGTGCCACGGAGCCAAGAAATACGGCTTTAAAACCGTAGCGGTCTGCCAGAAGGGCCGTGAAAAAACGTACAGCAAGTATTTCAAAACCCGTCCCGACAAGAACGCCATCAAGGAGCAGATTGAGGGATGGAGCAACAACAAGGGCTGCGTTGACGAGGTGATCTCCGTCGAGAAATTCGGCGACATCGTGAACCCGGAGATTCAGGACAAGTTGCGCGCCATGAATACGATCTTCATCCACAACCGCTATTTTTGGGTGTACTGCGATTTCAACAGGATCGAAAAGGATTTCCGAGTTCCGATTTTTGGCACCCGTGAAATGCTGAAGCTTGAGGAACGCGATGTGGAGCAGAATCAGTACTACCTGTTGCAGCAGGCGGGGATCAGAATTCCAAAAATGTTTGCCTCGCCGGACGACATCGACCGGCTGGTTCTGGTGAAGGTGAATGAGGTGCTCCGCGGTTATGAACGGGCATTTTTCCTGGCCGCCAGCAAGGAGGATTATCTCCAAAAATCACAGGAACTGATGGCTGCAAAAATCATCAGTGAAGAGAATCTTGCCCGCGCGGTCATTGAGGAGTTTGTGGTCGGAGCGCCGGTGAATTTGAACTATTTTTATTCTCCACTGGACAATGAAGTCGAGCTGATGGGAACGGATATGCGCAGACAGACCAACCTGGATGGATTATTGCGTTTGCCCGCCACGGAACAGATGGCGGTTTTGAAGTATATGAAGCCCCGCATGATCGAGACCGGGCACGTTGCCGTGACGATGAAAGAATCCCTTCTGGAAAAGGCATTCGACATCGGTGAAAAGTTTATCGAACTTACCAAAAAAGAGGTTCCCCCGGGCCTGATCGGGCCGTTTGCCCTGCAGGGCGCTGTTGCTGCGGAAG
>JAYRRV010000102.1:0-2769 GCA_041909955.1 Candidatus Altimarinota bacterium | reverse complement strand
TTAGTACTGTCCAGCAGCAGCCACGCAAGAACACATTACCTCCTCCGCCTCTGGATTTGCACCCGCTCACGGAACCGAAGGAGACACCCGTGAATTTGCAGGCAACAACGGATTTGCCGGCGGTTCCGGAGGCATCTCCATCCGGTGACCATGCCCCGGATTCGCAACCCGGCTCCAGAAGGAGAACAGGTTTGACGCTCACTTTTGAGCGTGATAAGGCCGTGCGCGAAATGATCGACTCCATGGGGCTCGAGGAGGCCATCAGCAGATTCCCCGAAGACCAGTTTTTCCTTGCGATTATTCCGGAAGTTGCCCGTTTTATTGAACTTACGGTCCGCAGAAACACCAAGAAATGGCTCATCCGGAGAACCCCGTCAAACGATCTTGAAAAACTCATTCATGACGCGACGGCAAGTATGATCGGCAATATTCAGGATGAATTGATGCAAGGAGATAATCGTGAAAAGCTCATCGCCCAGATTATTCTTGCGTTTTATCGTCCCGGAAAAGAAAGGCTGAGGACGGAATTTGAGCGTAAGATAAAGGACGAGGTCGCCCAGTATTTCAGGACCGTCCACTCGACTCCGGAGACCGTTCACCCCGCCAGAAATAATACCCATATCCCAAGAGCCCGGCTCGGTGTTCCGCCCCAGGGCCGCGTCTATTTTACAAAAACCCAACGTCCTATTCCCATCGGCCCGGTTGTCACGGCTGTCGTTGATCAAACCAAGTTGGTCATGCAGGATCTACCTGCCAAGAATGATGATGGTGATATCAGTGATGAAAAAACTCAGGTCAGCGCTGCTCCCGTTCCTGGTCCATCACCCCAATCAACCCGGCCGGTTACATCCGCCACATCAACGCCCGATACCGATACATCCGCTCCCGCACAACGCGAATTGACCGATCTGTTTACGGCGAACGATGATGAGCAGGACACGATTACCGCCGCACCTTCGCCGAGTGTTCCTCCCAAAGCGCCTTCGGTTCCTCCCCGTGCACCTTCCATCCCGCCCGCGCCTTTGCTTCCTACTTCCGTGCTACCCGCTGAGAAAATTCAAACATCGCTCGATTCCCAGCCACCGCGCGCTCCCGAACCGGAAGAGGTCAGGCCTCCAATTCTCAGTTATCATCCGCCCGTCCAGGTAAAGATGGATTCCCGGCCGGCTCCGGCCCCCGTGCCGGCACCAAAATCCGTTCCGGCACCTGCTCCGCAGCCTCCGGCCAAAAAAGGATTTTTCAGCAGAGCGAAAAAATGGATTGTCGGGGCAACACTTGCCGCTGCGGCAGCCATTGGTATTTATGGAGTGAATCATACCAAGAGTACCGAATTCACCAATGACACCGCTCCGACGGCCTCAACCGCCAACAGCAGCGATGCACCGAAAAAATCGGTGACCCAGCCGGTTGCGACCGCACAGGCTCCGGCGTCGGCGACCGCTCCGGATGCAAAATCAATCCCGGTTCCGGTTCCGCCAGTGACCGACAAGCCGGATATACATCAGCCGGCCCCTGAAGTGGCATCCGTTCTGACCACGCAGACTTTCCCCCTCGGATCTTCCGAAGTGTCAAAACCTTTTGCGGGGAAGGCATCCATGGCTGAAGGCGGAGTTGATGCGACCCCGTTTTCGCAGGTTGCCAAGTCTCCATTCTGGTATCAGAGTCAAATAAAATCCGCCGATACCCTGATGAAAATGTACGATTCCCACAAGTCCCAACTGGATAAGGATGCCGTGACATTTATTGAGAAAAATGAAGCCACGCTCAGGGATCTGGCTTCCCAAAAAGATTTTTCACCTACGGGATTCAAGGGAAGTTTTGAAAAGCGTCACGGGGCCGAAGATCTTTTCGGCGCAAACGGCGTGTACAACAACCTGTTGGCATTCCAGCGCATCGTGAACCTTTACGGTGGCGACAGTGAAAAAATTGTTTCGGACGGAACGATCATCAAGTTCACCGTGGGCTCCAAAGTGCTGGCTCCCGAACAGAGGTTTGCCAAAGCTGTACTGTATAAGGAGAACTCAACGGTAAAATCGCCGGGCACTCCTTCGGGTGTGGATATTAAAACTCCAGCTCCAGTACCGACAAAAAATCCGCACGGATTAAACCAGCCGGAGAAAAACCCTCAAAAACAGGTTGAGGATACACGGAACTATTATGGTTTCAATTACCAGCCGACCACGACTCCCGTCCAGCAGATCGGACTCAGCCAGGGTGTGAACCTTGAGGAGATTGATGCAGCCTGGACCACGATTGCAAAACAACATGCCGTCGCCGCCGATCTTGAGAAATCAAGACTCGACATTGAGGCTTCCTACAAGGCGGATCTTGCCCGTGAGGCCGCCGCCAAAAAGGCCGCTCTCCGCGCCGAGCTCAACAAGAAAATGGACAGACTTTTTGCCAAAGCCAAGGAAAAGCAGGCCGCCGAAGTCCAAACAAAGAGCGCGTATGACGACGCACCTGACATTGAAGTCACAACGACGGAACTCCACCCTGCGGAAATGGTTGAACTTGACCGCAGGACTGCACTTCTGGAACGCGGTGAAATTCTCGTCAGGCCGGTTGAAGAAGGTGGTACCGGCAGCGTGATGCTTGCTCTTGAAAACGGCTTTATGAAGGAATGCGACAACGGTGACAAAATGGACCTCTTACAACAGAAGATTTCCAGGATCCGCATGGGGTCACTGGAAGAATATGAAGTGTTGACGAGTGGAAATATTTACGCCAAACTCTCGGCCCATGATCTGGAGGACCTCCAAAAGATCATCG
>JAYRRV010000101.1:0-2305 GCA_041909955.1 Candidatus Altimarinota bacterium | reverse complement strand
CCGGGAAAAAGTCTGAAATGGCTTCTGTTTTGGATGGATCCCCTCCCAGGGCGGGGTCGGGCTTGCCGAAAATCTTCCAGCGGAGCACATCAAGATTCGCGAACTGATTCTGCGGTATTCCCGAAGAAGCCAGCTCATCGGAATCGTAATTCACATAATATTCGATCAGGAAATTATCCACCCTTTCCGGAACACCGTCCTTTTCGGAATACAGGGGAATGACGACGGATTCACTCAGGGCAAGATCCTTATACGTTGCCTCCGAATAAAAATCATAGACAAAATTGACATTCGTGGGGACCTCGTTGGTACCAAGGAAAATCGGCTTGTCGGTATCGAAAGAAGGAACTTTATCCGCCTTGTTCACGATGCGGTAACGCGCATCAAGACCCGTAGCACTGTCCTGCACCTTCACGAACATATCGGACGGATCGGAAGGATTCTTGGTTTCAAAACCCGGCAAATTCTCATGCAGATCCATCAAGGCGTTCTCAACTCCGGCTTCAGCGGAAAAATAAGCTTTCCCGGCCGAAACCGCATCACCGGTTTGCCGGATTTCCCGGATAACCAGGTCACTCAGCCCTAACGTCAAAGTGAGAAGAATCCCCATCACCAGAATGGCGATCAGCAGCGCGCTGCCCTGTTTTACATCGGCAAATCTTGCTGCAAACCGGATTGTGGAGGTGCGTTTCTTCATGAGTTTGAACGGCTATAAACACGGGAGGAAAGAGTGGTCTGGAAATCCAGATGGAAAGGCGGAAGATTATTATTGGCATTCTCCACGGTGATCGTCATGGTCACCTTGGGTTGGAACTGGTACTGATTTTTGTCATAGTTCGCGGAAATGTAAGGATTGACCGCCGGATTGACGGAAAACGTCAGGTTCTTCACGTGAATATTCTCTGAAAACAATGACCTTGAGCCAGTATTCGGATCCGCACCCTCGTCTCCGGATGAATACCCCAGGGCATCACCCCATTGGGAAATATCCACCTGATCGCTCGCCCCACCGCGCTGATACCTTTTCACGTTGAGCTTGCCGAGATCCTTATCAAACCAGTAAACAACCTTCTGTGTATGATCCTTGTTCACAATAGCAAGGTATGGACTTTGATCCGCGGTCGAACTCTGCGGATCGATGATCGTGCTGAAAGGACAAGGATTCGTCACAAAAGGGTCGGAACCGCCGGACGCCCCGAGTGCATAACAATCGTAATCCACCGTTCCGAGACGCATATCCTCCGACAGAGACTCGATAAACGTACGGACGTCCGAATACATCTTCCGGACTTCATTCGCCTGCCGCTGGGAACGGACAATACCGATGTACGCGACAGAAACAACGCCGAGGAAAATCACAAAAATGGCGATACTCACCAAAAGTTCAACGAGAGTGAAACCTTTTTTCAAATCAGTATGATTCATAGCGGACCTCCTTTCCAGTCAGTAAGTTCAGTGGTTAAACGAACCTCCTTCGGTCTTATCCCTTCCTGCCAGCGGACGACCGAACTCACACGGTACTTCCGTACTTTATTTGGTTCATTGGTTCCATAAGGCAACGGATCAACCTCAATATATCTTGAAAACAGACTCGGAGTGAGCGTAGTACAGAATGAAAAACACGGCTGATACCAGACATCATTGCTCCCCGTAGGAGAGAAAATGTACAACTGGGTTTCCTGAACCGAAACCGGCTCCATTGGACTCGGAGGAGTAACATCCTTAAGCCCCCAGGGTGCATAATTCGAAATCTCAGTCAGGTAGACCTGGGAAGACCCCATACTTTGAATCTGGTTGAACTTCACCGCAAAATACTTTTTGACCCCGACCGAACCGGGCAGGCACTGGTTCTCCGGCCACAGGCAGGTTATTCCGACCTTCCCCTGAAAATCGGCGCCCAAAAGCCAGTTGCTGTCGCGGATATTCCGGATCGCCTCAATCCCCTCCTGGGCAAGCCCGTAGGCTTCAAGCGTGTTCACGTTCTCATTATTGCTGCGGATGATGGAAACAAGCAGATTGGTTGCTGCCAGAATAACCAGAACAATCACGCTGAACGCCACGATGATCTCAACGAGACTGAACGCCGGTTTGTGCGACAGATTTCTGGTCATGGCGTTATGGATGAAGGAAAAGTTTTACGGACCGGTCCGGAAAAAGCATCATAGGTGATGCCCCTCTGATCCTGCGGATCGGTACCTCCCTGATTGAAAAACACCTGGACGGGATTTTTATTTCCCGCGGGAACTCCGTACGCTTCGGTTATTTCTGTAAGGCCGTTCACCTCCAGGACGGACCCGAAGGGCGG
>JAYRRV010000100.1:0-5077 GCA_041909955.1 Candidatus Altimarinota bacterium | reverse complement strand
GCTTGGTCACCTCGCCATAATATCCTGATGGATCAATACCCAGGTAGTTCATTCGTTTCAATTCTTCCTGAAGTCTTCGGACATCATCGCCCTTGTCGCCAAACTTCAAATCCTTGGTAAATACGAGAACAGGAGTGACCGAAGTTTCTTCCGCGTTTGCTTCCTCAAGTACTGCTCCGGAAAGTTTATTGGAAAGGACAACCATGGTTTTTGGACCAAACACTCCGGCTCCAAAATCTGAGGCCGAAGAAACGACATGGTGATCTTTCTGGAATTTTAGGATGGCATCCACGGTCTGGTTGTCATAGATACCGGTCACCTCAACGTCATAGCCGAGCTGTTTCAGGGCCTGCTGAAGTTTACTCACATCCTCACCCTGGTCATCACGGCTGAGGGGAGTGAACGGAAGGTGCTCGCGGGCCTGGGTCTCCTTGTGTTGGAGAGCGTCTTCAAGGCGTTTGCGTGTTTGTGGTCCAAAATACCCGGCTCCAAATTCGTTTTCGGAATCGACAATTCCAGCGGCAACTTGGAATTTCACCACTGCCTGACGGGTTGCACTGTCATAATCACCGTTAATTTCGCCATTATAATATCCTAATTGTTGAAGCGTCGACTGGAGCTTCTTCACATTGTTGTTGTTGTCATTTACGCTCAAATCCTCAACAAAGGTCTTCGGCGCCTCACCGGTTGCCACCTGAGCTGCTTTTTCCGCTGTAGAGAAACCCTCAAGATCCACGTTTTCCTGGATCGACGGGTTGATACCATATACGGTTACTTCCACCGTGCGGCGTCCCCACCTGAGCGCGCGCTGAAGCCCGGCATCACCGTAACCCATCCAGACATCAAGCCGGTCATGGGACTGATTCCTTTGTCCTGCATTCACAATCGCCCCACCGCGGTCATGAACCGCAACAATCCCGACACCGGGTATTTTCATTTTTGTTCCGAAGGCATAGTTCTTTGGAGCGGCAACCATTCCGGGATACACCACCGAACCATCCGCTGCATGGACTCCCTCTCCGTTTAAGCGCACATCACCGGCGAATGAGCCGGTCACATACCTTTTCTGACCTTGAAGGGGAGAATAGTACGCCGAAATGACAAAGGTCCTTTGGTACGGGTAGGTAACCCCCTCGACGGTATTTTCTACAGGTTCCTCGCCTCCCCATGCCGCAATCGCACTGACTGGAACAAGAACCATTACCGTGATGCCCGCGGCCATCAAGACATGCAAAAGTTTTTGTTTTTTCATAGTGGTGTTTGTTTTTAATGTGAGTGTTTATATTGATCGCTTTTTTTTGAGCGAATCAGGTCATTATATCATGAACCTAAAGCCAAAATCCCCTAAAGGAATTGGCAGATATAAAGGATATTTTATAATTTTATCGATGAAATATCACGTACAAAAACACCCCAAAAACCTATTTCGATGGAGTACGCGAGAACTTTTGAAAATACAAAACTAAGTTATTGCTCCAATTCTCCGCATAATTTCATGATCCACAAATTCGCGGTCGCGGCCGTATTTCAAACGTGAAAGCTGTTTGAAGGCTTCACCGGCTTCCATATCTCCCTTCTCGAGGTAAGGGTTGACAGGTGTAATACTAAATGGTCTGGAAGGCTGTGTATCGATGGAAAGTTTCATAACCGCCTTAAACTTATCCAGGTTGATAAGATCCTGGTCGCTGAAGACCGGAGCCATCTCCTTGGCCATGTACTCGGCATCCTGGGCGCCGATCTTGTAGCACATCATAGTACCGACGTTCCCGAATACGGCATCCTTGACCTTGGATTTCCCATCGGCCCCCTCCAACTGGGCAATATACTGGTGGGCCAGGTTCAGGCTCAGGCGGTACTTACGGGCTTCGGAAAGGATGGATTCGATACTGTCGGTGATATAGTTCTGGAATTCATCAATATAGAGGTAAAAGTCCCGGCGTTCCTCCTTGGGAATCCTCTGGCGGCGCAACGCGGCCATCTGGATTTTGGACACAATGATAAGACCGATAAGCTTGGAGTTGATTTCACCGACCTCACCCTTGGACAGGTTCATGAGGAGTATTTTTCCCTCCTGCATGACTTTCATAAAGTCGAAAGCCGACTTTGCCTGGCCGATGATGTTACGCATCATCGAGTTGGTGACAAACTGACCGAACTTCGCTGCAAAATACGGGATCATTTCTTGTTTTTCACGTGCGCCGGTCTTGGCCATCTGGTTCTCCCAGAAAGAACGGACGATTGGATTCTTGACGTGCTGAACCTTGAGGCGCTGGAAGTCGTCATCGGTAAACAGACGGACGATATCGGTAAGCGCACCGCCTTCGGGATCCGACATCAGGGTCAGACATCCGTTACGGAAGTAGTCCTGAATGCGGGGACCGAAGATCTCTTCATTGAAGAGTTTGATCATGATGTTCATCGCATCCAATGCTACAAGTTCCTTTTCTTCCCAGGTTTCACCTTCCAGAATGTTCAAACCAAGCGGGCGTTCAAGGTCTGCCGGATTAAAGTAAATCACGTCGTCCGCGCGGCTGCGGGGAATAAACGGGATGATGTCATCAATAAGGGATCCATGGGGATCGACCACGGCAATACCGTGTCCCTTCTCCAGATCCTGTCGGATCATCACCTGGAAAATGGAAGACTTACCCGTACCCGTCTGGCCGATAACATAAAAGTGCCTAAACCGGTCTTCGTTCTTCATCTTGATCTCCTTGGTCTCACCCCTGTAAGTATTATGGCCGAGCAGAATGCCCTCTTTGGGAATATTGTGGGGTGGCGGAGCCACTTTGTAATTCTGCCAGGCAATATTCGGCGTTTTGTTGTAACGGACGTTGGGCAAATGGAAGAGGGAAGCAAGTTCGTCAGAGGAAAGCACCATCTTTTGACGTTTCAGAATTTGAGGCCACGGACGCTTAAAATGCCTGTAGATAAAATGCTTCACCAGTTCTTTTTCCGAGGTGTGCTTTGTGTAGGTAAAACCGTTGGCAGCGGGGGAATTGTACTGGGCAAATGCACTCTTAATATTTTGTAAATTTGCCTTGGCCTCCCTGTGGGTCGGAGAGGCGGTAACAATTCTGATGACGGTTTCATAACCGATCTTGGAGTTCTTTTCCTCGAGAGCCTTCACCTCTTCGTCTGTAAGAGGGGTGGTCCTTTCAGAAGCGGCATGTTCTTTGGTTTCATTGATTTCTCCTTTCACAAAGAAATCAAACAAGGCGGCGATCCACGAAACGGGATTCCATGATGCATGTCCCTTGCCTTTTTTCTGGTTAAAAATCTCCTTCGCCTCATGACGTCCGTGCTCCTGCCATCCGTCTTTTTTTGGCTTCACCATGATTTGAATGGCCGCCCCGTCCTCCGGACTCAATTTGGAAAGAACATTGGTGAGGTTATTGATCGGGTCGGAATTCAGATGATTGAAGTTCTTGATGGGAAACCAGTAGTCCTTGGTGAGCTGCATGTACAACCCGGCAAACTGGGAGTCCGGCTTGAAAATATTGTAATCCTGGACCTTTTCCACGTAGCAGTCGGGGTAAAAACCCGTGAGTTGCTTTTCAACCAGGCTTATCAGTTCCCGCGGGACGACCACGTAAAAATTAATCTCGCCGTCGATAACAGCGTATTCCAGCGAAATAAAATCTTGTCCGGTAAAATAATGTTTGACGCTTTTGGTGTAAATACTGTGGAGCGAGTCGAACATATGACTCGCCACGCCAACCGCCTGTTTAAAATCCGCGCCGGTGGCCATGGACTGCTGTTCCCGTTCCACGTCTTCCTTGGACTCTTTTTTCGGGATCATCACCCTTAAAAAGACCATGTTGAGCGAACGTTCAAGATCGCTATGATGATGAATATGCCATTTTACATACTTAAAAATCGCCCACACGGCCACGACGGTTCCCGCCGCAATCAATAATGTCGTAAAAAAGTCGTCCATAAGCGAATATTTGTTTCTTATGTATTATACAGCAAAACTGGCCAAAAAGGAATGACGCCCGGGGCTCATGACAAAATGCCTACTTCTTTGGCAGATTGACCCGTACATGCATTTCCGCCACCTGCGCGTCGGGCATTTCCGACGGAGCATTGAGCATGAGATCCTTGGCTTTCTGATCCTTTGGGAAGGCCATCACCTCGCGGATGTTGGGTTCGTCCTGGAAGAGCATTAAAATACGGTCAATGCCCGGGGCAATTCCTCCATGAGGCGGAGCTCCGTACTCAAACGCATTCAGGAGATGACCGAAACGGCGCTGAGCGTCTTCAGGCGTAAAGCCGAGCACTTCGAACACGCGATTCTGCAATTTTGGTTCATGGATTCTTATGCTTCCTCCGGCCAGTTCATAACCGTTCAAGACCAAGTCATAATGACGGCCCTTGGCTTTTCCGGGATCGGTAAAGACCAGATCGTAATCCTGGGCCTGTACCGTCGTGAAAGGATGGTGGCTGGATTCAAACCGTTGCGTCTGGTCATCCCACTCAAAAAGAGGGAAGTCATAGACCCACAGATAGGCAAATTTGTCCTTGTCGCGCAGTCCGAACTTGTCTGCGCACGCCAAACGGACCTGCCCAAGACTGTTGCAGGCCACATTGAAACCGTCTGCGCCAAAGAAAATGATGTCGCCGGTTTTTGCCCCGGTCTTTTCATAAATCGCCTTCAGTTCATCTTCTTTCATGAATTTGAGAAACGGGGATTTGGGACCTTCTTCTGCCATTTGGATGTAGGCCAGACCTTTTGCTTTCGTTGAACGCGCGATTTCCGTAAACTCATCGATTTCCTTGCGGGTGAACTTATTGCCGCCCTCGACCCTTAAAGCTTTGACGACTCCTCCATTTTTGAGAGCGGAAGTGAAAACCTGAAAACCGCAGTTTTTGACATCTTCGCTCACATCCACGATCTTCATTTCAAACCGGAGGTCAGGCTTGTCGGAACCGTAACTGGACATGGCCTCCTGCCAGGAAATTCTCTTGAAAGGTTTCCAGACGATTTTTTTATGGGGAACAAGCTCCTCGGTCAGTTTGATCATCAGCTCCTCGGTCAAACCCATAACATCCGTTTCATCCACAAAAGACATCT
>JAYRRV010000099.1:0-3375 GCA_041909955.1 Candidatus Altimarinota bacterium | reverse complement strand
GGTGTTTTCAAACATTCTTGCGTACATTCCGGCGAATTCATCGTCGCTGAGGGCGCCGAGTTTTTCTTCGATAATGCTGTCGATGAGCTTGCGGGATGTTTCTTCGTCATGGATTCGAGCCATGAGTCTGAAGAGCCCGTACAGTTTGGAATAGTCCTTTGCGATGGCGTAGAAGTCGTCGGTTTTGACTTTGCTGTCAGGTCCGATGCTGTTTTGGACCATTTCCGCAATCGTCGATTCGGCGATCCTGCGGACGATGTTGTGGAAACGTCCCATGAGTTCCGGGGAAATCCCTCTGCTCACCAGATTCGTGAGGTCCGTCAGCTTGGCGAGCTGCCACGAAAGCTGCAGTTCCATTCCTGTGTCTTCGACCATTGCCGGTTCCGGTTTTTTCAGGTCGGAGAGGTAGAAGACGTTACTGTTTTCGTTCGCTGATTCGGTGTCCGCGGCGACTTCATCATCCAGAACGTCTCCCGTTTCTTCCTTTTTCTCGGCTCTTTTTTTCAATTCCGTCTTCTTTTTCTCGGCTTTTTCAAGGAATTCCACAAATGCTTTTCCCAGTTCGTCGATAAGTTTTGAAAAGATGGGAACCTGTGATCCTCCGGACAATGCGTTTTCGTACATTCCTTCCGTTGTTTGAAGGATGTCTTGAAGGTATATTTCGACTTTTTCTTTCGCAATTTCCGCAAAAGGTCTTGAGAGATAGGGGTCATACCGGGTCGGACGGTTTCCCTGGATATACCGGGCCGTGTCTGTCGTCAGGCGCGAGACTACCTGGTCATCAATGTTTTGTGTGGCGAGCTGTTCAAATTCTTTGCATCTTGCAGCGAGTTCCGGACCGGGTACCCGGGCGAACCAGTATGGGTTTTGTTTGATCATCCGGTCGTAGTGGGCAAGATCGGGTCGCAGAGGAAGAACCTCCGCGTCAGGTTTGCGTGTTGCGAACCACTCTTTCGTTGTCAGGGTGATTTGGCGCATGAGGTGCCTGATATTTTCGGGTTCGATGAGCTCCCTCAGTTCCCGGCTGGTGTTGGATTGTGCTTCGGGATTATTGGTCCTTTGACGGACGGCTTTGTCGTAGGCATCAATTTTTACCTGCAACTGGTTGGTGAGGACTTTGATAAACATTTCCTCTTTCATGGGATCTCCTGCGCAAAGGTTGATGGATTCCACGATTTCGATGATGTCTTCGGGGGAGGAGACGCCGCGCAGTGTTTTGACGTCGTAAGAATTTCTATTCATACCTGTGACGATCTGGAGGAGTCCCTGGCGGTATTGTTCCCGCATCGTCAGGGGGTCCATATCGCTTTTCGCTTTCCGGGCACGTGTGTATTGCATCCGTTGAATTGCCCTGAGGGGGAAAAGCGTTGCGCCTGGGGTTGAAGCCGCGAGGTAGTCGAGGGGACTGTAGTCCAGTTCTCTGGGTGCCGACTGAACAGGCAGGTCGCTCCGGCGGATCTTGAAAACATCCGCGGGCAAGCCTTCCTGTTGAAGGATTCTTGCTCTCTGGACAATGAGGTTCCTGGCGTTCATAGGGACGATTTTTCCTTTAATCACCATTTCTTGGAGTTGGCCAATGGTTGCTTCGCTGACATGGTTGAATTCAGGAGTCTTGATCTCCTTCCCCAAGCGGGCCATACGGGTAAACTCCCATTGTTCCGCGGGTGTGAGCGGTTGACTGTCGTTCTGAGTGTTTTCCCCTGCGGAATATCCGATGGTGTCCAGCATATATTGAGGGCTTAATTTTTATGGATGCATATATTACCTTATTAATTAAATTTGTCAAGGTTTTTGAGGTTCTCCGGAGGTTTGAAAATGCACGGTAAATTATCACCCGTTGTGTCCCGGAAGAATGGCTCTGGTGGGGTCTTAGTTTTCCTCTGGTTTATGCGGCTTGTTGGTTTTCTCCGTTTCCCACGAGGACCCGGCTTCGTTTGAGCACTTTGTCTCCGAGGGTGTATCCTTTTTCGTACTCTTCCACGACCTGGTCTTTTGGACCGGGTCCGACCATTAGGGCTTCGTGGATTTTGGGGTCAAAGGGCAGGCCTTTGGCTTCTATTGGGTTGAGGCCGCGTTTTTGAAGGGCCTGTTGGAACTGGATGAAGATTTGGGTCGCACCTTTAATCCATTCCGCGTCTTTTGGCTCGTGGGCGAGAGCTTTGTTAATGTTCTCCAGCACCGGAAGAAGTTCGTTCATGAGGTCGGCGTTGGCGTATGCCACGTAACCGGCACGTTCCTCGTCTGCGCGGCGACGGAAGTTCTGCAGATCGGCCAGCGCGTGCTGCGTGATGGTGGTCATCTCTTTGAGTTTGTTCTGGGTGTCCTCCAGTTCCTGTTTGAGGGCGTTGAGGTCGGCGTCGCTATTGCCGGTGCCGGTGGTTGATGCTGTGCTTCCGGAAGCTGCTGTTGATTGATCTTTGTCTTCCATAGGGTATGTCTGTTGAAAGGAAAATAAATTCTAAAAATCTAAAATTTTATTTTTTTAGATTTTATTGAGAGGGGGGTGATGGGAGGTGTCGGGGTCAAAGTTAGGGAAAAATTTCAAATTCCGCAACGTGATTTTACCTTCAGGACAGCATTTTTTTGACCTCTTCCAGGATGACCTGGTTGAAGGGGTAGTTGGTGCGGGTGGATCCCAAAAGGCCGATGTATCCGTGAAATCCTTTGAGTTCGTATTTGGTCACCATCAGGCTGCAGCTCTGGATTTGGGGCAGAATGTTTTCTTTGCCGATGAAGGTCTGGATGGTGTTGTCGATGTGCAGTTTTTTGAGTAAGGTCACAAAATTATCATGCTTTTCCAGGACTTCAATAACCTGTGAAGCGCGCATGGTGTCGTTCAAAAATTCCGGCTGGCGCAGGACGTTGGAAAGCCCAAGGTAAAAAGTGCGTGCGTTGTCCGGCAGCGTGGCAAAACTTACGTTCTGGGTGGCGCGGGAAAGCAAGGAAACACCTTCATAGATTTTTTCCTTGGCGCGTTCAATGGCGAACTCCTGCTGGAGTTCGCGCAGGACCTGAATGGCCTGGTGACGCTCCGCGTTCACGTCCGCGAGTTCGTTCACATAGGTACGGTAGCCTTTGTCCGTGGGCACGCGGCCGGCGGAAGTATGGGGCTGGAAAATAAACTCTTCGTGCTCCAGTGCGGCCATGTCGTTGCGGATGGTGGCCGGGCTCACCGAAAACTTGTAACTGACGATGATGGTGTTGGAACCCACCGGTTCGCCCGTCTGGATGAAATGCTGGATAATGGCTTTCAAAACTTCCTGTTTGCGGTCCATGGCGTTGTGTTAGGTGCGCGTCGAAAAAGCGTTAAGCACTATCTATTATAGAGTGCTAAGCGGCTTTTGGCAAATCTTGGCTTGCGGCTGCGGTGGTTGT
>JAYRRV010000098.1:0-2464 GCA_041909955.1 Candidatus Altimarinota bacterium | reverse complement strand
ACCCTTCACGGCGCATGTTTTCGATGAGGATCGAAAGGTGAAGTTCTCCGCGGCCCGAGACGGTGTATCCGTCGGTGCCTTCCAGAGGTTCAACCTTCAGTCCGACATTGGTCTGGAGTTCTCGCTCGAGACGGTCTTTCAGATGGCGAGTGGTGACGAATTTTCCTTCTTTTCCTGCAAAAGGGGAGTTGTTGACCAGGAAGTTCATGGTCATGGTCGGCTCGTCGATTTCCAGCAGAGGCAGTGGGTCCGCCTGGTCCACATTGCAGACCGTTTCACCGATGGAAAGGTCCGGTATTCCGGCAATCGCGACGATATCTCCGCATTCCGATTCGGGAACTTCGACTTTATGCAGGCCCTGGAAACTGTAGAGTTTGGTGATCTTTCCGTTCACGACTTTTCCGTCCCGTTTGCAGACGCTTACGTTCGATCCGTTTTTGATCGTTCCGCGGGTGACACGTCCGATGCCGATGCGTCCGATATAGTCGTCATAGGCCAGGTTGGTTATCTGGAGCTGCAAAGACTCGGTCCCCTTGTCGGGATACGGTTGTACGTGTTTCAGGATGGTTTCAAAAAGGGGAGTCAGGTCTTTCCCTTCGTCCTCCATGTTCATTTTGGCGATGCCTTCACGGCCGATGGAGTAAATGATGGGGAAGTCCAGCTGTTGGTCGTTGGCGCCGAGTTTTACGAAAAGATCAAAAACCATGTCCACGACCGCGTGAGCGCGCTGGTCTTTGCGGTCGATTTTGTTGATGATCACGATCGGTCTCAATCCCAATTTGAGGGATTTGGAGAGTACGAATTTGGTTTGAGGCATTGGTCCTTCCTTGGCGTCAACCAGGAGCAAAACCGTGTCCACCATTTTAAGCACTCGTTCAACCTCCGATCCAAAATCGGCGTGTCCCGGAGTGTCCACGATGTTGATCTTGATGTCCTTGTAGTGGATGGAGGAGTTCTTTGCCAGAATCGTGATGCCTCGTTCTCTTTCCAGTGCATTGGAGTCCATCACCAGTTCGCCCACTTTTTCGTGTGAGTTGAAGGCTCCGCCCTGACGGAGGAGAAAGTCGGTCAATGTTGTTTTGCCGTGATCGACGTGGGCAATAATGGCAATGTTGATGATTTTCGACATAAGTTTATTGGGGGTTAGGCTGGCGGATTATAACAGAATTCAAGATGTTTTCAACGTCAGATGCGTTTTTGGCGGTCATGAGTTTTTGGCGGATTTCGGCTGCTCCGGTAAACCCTTTGCAGTACCAGCTTAAGTGCTTGCGCATGGGCATAAAGTAACTTTCCCCAAAGATTCGCTGGTGCAGGGTCGCGTGTTCCCTGGCGATTTCCAGGCGTTCTTCCACGGTTCCTTCTTTGTCCCGAAAGACCCATGGATTGCCAAAAGCGGCTCTTCCGATCAATACACCGTCAACACCGTATTTTTTGATGTGTTCATGTGCCTGGGAAATGTTCAGGATGTCTCCGTTGCCGAGCACGGTGGTTTTGGTCTGGTGGATGATGGCCGCGGCGCTTGCGATGGCTTCCCAGTCGGCTTTTCCCGTGTACATCTGTTTGAGTGTGCGTCCGTGGATGGAGATGTTTACGGGTTCGGTTTCCAATAGGTGTTTTACCCATTCTTCGATGGTGATTTTATCGTACCCGATGCGCGTTTTCACCGACACTGGGAGAATTTTCCCGGCGGGAGGCTCTGCCGCCGCGGCCGGCCGGTTTTTGTTCACCCAGGCAATGATGTCTACATGTACCCCGGCTTCTTCCATGGTTTTGCCGGCGGCCCAGTCTTCACATCCCTGCCTGGTTTTACGGACGATCTTCTTTGCCAGCTCAGGGGTCAGGATGAGCGAAGCGCCGGCACCTTTTGAGGCGATGCTCTTGGCCGGGCATCCCATGTTGATGTCTATTCCATCAAATCCAAGCTCGCACAGGATGAATGCCGCTTTGTAGAATGCCTTGGGCGTTGATCCAAAAAGCTGCGCCACGACCGGGCGCTCCGATTCGTCGTATAGGAATGCATTCAAGGTTTTTGTGGCGCCGGCATTGATGCCTTCAACAGAGGTGAATTCGGTGAACATCACGTCAGGTTTGCCGTATTTTGCCGTGATGATTCGGAATGGGGCGTCAGTCACCCCGTCCATTGGGGAAAGGGCGATGATCGGTTTCTTCAAGTTTTGCCAGAATCCTTTTTCCATAGCGTTTTTTAAGCTCGCACATAATAAAAGAGACCGGCAGTAATGACAAGCCGCTTTTATTATGGTGTTTTATTCGTTATTGAAGGAGCGTTTTTATCTCATTTGGCGTTAGTTCTCGCCATTTTCCCCTGGGAAGTTCTTCGAGCGTGATGTTTTTGATACGCACGCGTTTGAGGATTTTGACGTTATATCCCACCGCTTCGCACATCCTGCGAATCTGTCGGTTCATTCCCTGCACGATGGTGATGGTAAACTGGTTCGGGCTGATT
>JAYRRV010000097.1:0-1739 GCA_041909955.1 Candidatus Altimarinota bacterium | reverse complement strand
GTCGGCATCGAAATTGGAAACGATGACGTCCTCATAACCGATTTTTTCCGCGTCGAGGTATTTTTTCAGCTGTTTGGCCGCGTGTGTGGCATTGGAACTTTTCCCCCGGATTTCCCCGGGTGTGTTTTTGGGGTGGATGGTTGTCATGAAGTGCATGAATTTTCCTCCGAATTCGTCTTTGATTTTTTCACTCAGGCGGAGGACATTGGCTTCGTCGGATTCTTCCCCTGCAAACACCAGAATGATCCGGTTGGGGTTGTAGGCGCCGGTGACGTAGGATTTTATGGATTCGCGGATGATTTCGTAGGACTCTTTGTAGGTGACGTAAATGATGGCGTGGATGATGTCTCGGGATTTTTTGTACTGCCCTGTTTTCTTGAGGTGATGTATTCCGGTTTTTAGCTGATGCAGTTCCTGAATTTCCTGTTTCAGTTTTTTATCCTTGCCGTTTTTCTTCTGCAGGTCGTGGAGACGGTCGATCTCATATTCTATTTTTTCGGGATGGTCGTTGAAGCTCAGCATTTTTTCCCAGTCGGTGTTCAGCGCCTTTTTGACGAGGATGGTGGAGCGGTACAGGTTGTAGGAAAGTTTCATGGAACGGAAAAACCACGTGACCGTGTACACGATCATGATGCTCGCAGCCGCCACGGGAGCTATTGCGGAAAAAATTATGGGCAGAATCATGGCCATCCAGGATACCGCGCCGGGAACGATCTCAAGCACGCGCCAAAGAGGGTGCTTGCGGATAAGCTCGTGTTTTTGCGCGTCTGCCATATCTAAGCTTTATACCAGGAAAGGTCCACTTCGGGATATTGTTTGAGTTGTTCCACCATGGCCGCCTGGATCTGTGCGAGTTTTTCTTTGGTCTGCGCTTCAAACCGGAGCGTCAGATTCGGGCTGGTGTTGGAGCAGCGTATTGCTCCCCATGCGGTTTCATCAAAATTTACACGGACACCGTCGATGGTGATGCATTTATGCGTCCGGGTGAAGTGGTCCGTGATTTTTTTCACGATGCCGAATTTTTTGTCGTCGGGGCAATATGCTTTGAACTCGGGCGTGGTCTGCATCTGCGGCAGGCCGTCGAACTGGCGGGACATGGTTTTGTCCGATTTCGAGAGTACTTCCACGATTTTGCATGCGGCGAGGAAGGCGTCGTCAAAGCCATAGTAGTCGTAGAAGTCTTTGCCGAAGAACATGTGCCCGCTGATTTCACCGGCAAGAGGGGCGTTGATCTCGTGCATCGTGGTTTCGATAAATGAGTGGCCGACTTTGTTCATCACCGGAATTCCGCCGAGGCGGGTAATTTCGTCAATGAGCACTTTGGAAACTTTTACGTCAAAAACGATCTGGCTTCCGGGCTTGGCTTCCAGGAGTTCACGGGCCAGCAGAAGCAGAAGGTAGTCTGCGGAGTAGTGTTTGCCGTTTTCGTCCACCACGCCCACGCGGTCGCCGTCGCCGTCAAAGCCGATACCAAGATCAGCTTTGAGTTCTTTGACTTTGGCGGCCAGGTCGAGCATGTTTTTTTCCTCTTCCGGATTTGCTTCGTGGTTCGGGAAATTTCCGTCGAGTTCGCAGTACAGTTCGGTTACTTCACATCCGATGCCGCGCAACAGAGCCGGGGCAAATTTTCCGGTGACGCCGTTTCCGGCATCAACGACGATCTTTAAAGGTTTCGCGGGTTTGATCCTGGACTGAATGTCTTTAAGGTAGACGTCGAAATTATCGTCTTTGGTTGTGAG
>JAYRRV010000096.1:0-2621 GCA_041909955.1 Candidatus Altimarinota bacterium | reverse complement strand
TGAAGAGGCTATGAAAATTATCGATGAATACCACGAAAAATATGAAAAGGAGGGCAAATGCGTGTGGAAACAGAATGGGCACCGTTCAAAAAAATCCTTCCGTAAAAGCAAAAAATAGCGTTCGGACAGAATTCTAAACCCTATACTTGGTTGAATAATTCATCGAATTCTCTCAGTAGCGAGAGGAGCTTTCCTGCTTCGTCGTATCCATCAAATTCTCGCATTGCCTGCACGGCAACCATGCTTGCATTTGGAAACTTACCCTCACTTTCCAGGATTTGACGTACCCGGGGTATAAGAATGAACTGAATCCATTGGCTGAAGGCCATGGTATCCATTCCGAAAGCCTTTGTGAAGTTATATTTTTCTTCAGGAAGCGGGGTATAGTTCCACATATTGATCTTTTTCATTTCTGCCTCAATTTCCTCAATCTTTTTATTTACTGCTTCGCGGTGTTTTGGAGTTGATTCAAGTGGCATGAGGGCGTTTCTGTAACGAGCAGAGTTAGACGGGGGGCTGTGAGGCGTCCTTCTGAAAAAGCTGGAATTTTGCTTCGTCGTATGTGTTGTAACACTTCACAAGCTCTGTGACCCCAACTGCCTGAAGGATTTCACGGACACTGTCCGGAGGGCTTGCTATCACTATTTTTCCTCCTCCTTCAGTGATTTTCCCGTACCAGTCTGTCAGATATCCTATGGATTTACTGTTCATGTATTCGAGTTTACTTAACTCCAGCAGCAGAAATAGCTCTTTGGGGTGCTGTGCAATCAGCTCATAGATCATTTTCGAATTGAAGTCGATGTTGCTTTCGTCCAACTGTCCCGAAAATCTTATAATTTTCGCGGTCATGGTTGGCTGAGGTGCTGCTAAGTCCTCGATCGTGATATTTTGCGTCGTCTGGCCTGGTTGTGCTGGGTTGGCGTCCATGTGTTTGTTGGTAATGCACTATACTATCATTTTATCATAAGTTTCGATTAGTGGCGAGTGCGATTACCTGAGTTTTTCTTTGATCTTTATTGCTGTTTTGTGCCCGACCACCTGCGATATTTCGTGCATGGTGGCGTTTTTTACTCCCTCAGGAGATCCGAAAGCCTGAAGAAGTTTCATTTTGAGTTCTGGGCCGATTCCCGGAATGGTGTCCAGAATAGAGTTCGTTGTGGCTTTCAGTCTTAGGTTTTGGTGGTACGACACCGCAAAGCGGTGCGCTTCGTTGCGAATGTGCTGGATGAGGAGACTCATCGGATCTGATTTTTCCAGTATTATTGGATTGGGATTCCCTGGAAGGAAGATCTCTTCCTCTTTTTTTGCCAGGGAGACCATGGGGATTTTGAGTTCATACTTTGCCATCGCTTTCTGTGCGGAGCTCAATTGTCCCTTGCCGCCGTCGATAATGATCAGGTCGGGAATTTTCTTGAAAGATTTGTCTTCGGTATATTTTGTTTTGTCAAAGACGAGATAAGTGGTGTTCTCAACCGGGGCGAGTTCATCGGGAAGTTTTTGGATATGCTGGAATCCCGCTTCTTCAAATTGTGTTACCTGTGCGTCCGGGCAACGGTAGTAAATGCGTGATGCTCGGGTTTTTTCAATGACTTTTTTCACTAGCGTGCTCAGGTCCATCCCGGTGTTGAGTTCTACACTTTCCATAAGGTGACGTTTTCCGGGGGTGACGCTGACATGGATGAACCCAATATTCTTTTTTTCTTTTTCGATGGTGAAATAATGTTTGACTGGTTCCGGGGTTTTTTCCATAAGGTTTTCTCCAGTTTTTTGTTCTGTAGGCGGGGTGAGGGGAAGTGGAGAGCCGATTCCCGTTTTTTTGTAGATTTCCGTAAGTTCTTTTTTGGTGGCTTTTTTTACTTTGAATTCCCCAGCGGCTTTTGACGGTTTGAGGTACTTCAAGCGGCGCGTCAGTGTTTCTTCCATGGAGGCGAAGTCGTTTGGGGCTCCCGACTCTTCCTGGTGAAGTTTGAATTTGCGGTAGTCCTCTTTTTTTGGAAACCCTTTTTCAAAGACCGTCATCGAACTTACCGTTTCAGTCCCTCCGAAATGGGAAATGTCGTAGCATTCCAGACGGTACGGTAGTTTTGGGAGATTGAGCAGGTCTTTGAGATCCATGAGTGCCTGATCGCGACTCCCCTTTTCGGCTCCCTGCCATTTGATCTGGCTTTGTCGTGCATAGCTTTTGGCGTTTTCTAGCGAGAGATCAAGAAGGTGATTTTTCTTTCCGCGTTCTGGGATAATGATATTTACTTTATGTCCGTGGAGGTGAGTAAGCCATTCCTCCATCGTCTGTCTCTCATCTATTTCATGTGGTATCAGTACTTCCTTCGGGAAGTCTGTCGCTTTTTCATAGTATTGTTCAAGAAATGCGGTGAGGGCATCACAGTCTTCGTCCTGATTTTCGGATGTTGTTTTAAAAGTGAAATTTTCGTGTCCCACCAATTTTCCATGACGGAGTTGGAACAGGTTGTAATAGATTTTGTCTTCCTGTTCCGCGTAGTTGATGATGTCCAGGTCTTTCTGGTGGGGGTCGCTGATGCGCTGTGGTTCAATGATGTCCTCTACGGCCTTCAGTTTATCTCTTATGGCGGCGGCTATTTCAAATTTTTTATCAGAGGCGG
>JAYRRV010000095.1:0-5864 GCA_041909955.1 Candidatus Altimarinota bacterium | reverse complement strand
CCAGGAGCAAACCATCAACGAGATCCTTATTGCGGTCTACCAGCACAATTTCGGAAGGTGTGCCGTCCAGCAGCATCGCATAAGCCGCCGTCGCCCCAACGTTCCCGCATCCAACAATGGAAACCTTAAACTGTGACTTGAAAGTCGGCTTCATAGAACAAACTTTACTCATAACGTGGTATTTAAAATACATTATACTATTATATAATAAAACAGCCTAAAAGTCACGGAACAGACTCACCTTCCCGGGAATATCACAATGAACAACTCTCAATTCGCCACTACTGCAGGCCAAAAAGCACTTCTTTTCCCGGATATTTTCCGAATGTTTCCCTCCACTCATACATCTTCTCCCCCGCCACAAAAGTCATCACCGGCCAGCCCGTAAGCCACCAACCGTGGAACGGAGACCAGTCCGGTTTCGTCCATAAATACCGGTGGCAGACCCGTTCGTGCAGGCCAGGGTCTACAACCGTAAAATCCGCATCCATGCCGGCTTCAATACTCCCCTTCCCTTCGATTCCAAACCTTCGGGCGGGATTGAACGAACACAGTTCAGCCACCTGCGACATCGACAACTTTTTCTGATGAACGGCAGTGAGTAGAAGCGGAAGCATCGTCTGAACCCCAGGCACTCCCGAAGGCGCCTCAGCGTAGGGAAGCCTCTTTTCCTCAAGCAGGTGGGGCGCATGATCTGTCGCCACCATATCCACGGTTCCATCCTCAATACCTTCCCATAACGCATCCATATCGTTCTTGCTGCGAAGCGGTGGATTGACTTTAGCGACATTGCCATACTGACCATAATCCGCTTCACACAAAAACAGGTGGTGCGGCGTAACCTCAACGCTCACCAGTTTCGCAATTTCGGCAGGCTGCTCCTTTTTAAAATTCCGGACCAGTTCAAGCTCCCGATGGGTCGATGCGTGACAAATATGCACCCGAGCGCGATGTTTTTTCACCAGCTCCAGCACCGCCGTCACCGCCTGTTCCGCACATTCCGGAGCGCGAATTTTGGAGTGCACGGACGGATCCGACTCCCCTTCATGGGCATGAAAACCTTTCCGGATGCACAACTCGTTTTCTGCATGAACAGCCAGAATCTTCCCCGAACTCTTCATGAACGCTTCAAGAGTTTCAAGATCATCCACCAGCAGATTTCCCGTTGAACTTCCCATATAAATTTTTATTCCGGCAACACCCTTCATGCTCGTAAGTTCATCAAGATTGGTTTTTGTCGCCCCGGCAAAAAAGCCGTAATTCACGAGCGCCTCTTTTCTCACAAGCCCCCGCTTAAGATCCAGCGATGCCTGATCGACAGTGGGAGGAACGGTGTTGGGCATATCCAACACGGTTGTCACCCCACCCGCAAGCGCCGCCTTTGATCCGGTCGTCCAGTCCTCTTTCTGGGTCATTCCGGGAGTGCGGAAATGAACATGGACATCCACAAGTCCGGGCAAAAGATATTTTCCCTTCAGATCCACCGTCCCTGATTTCCCGTGGAACGCTCCCCTTTCGACTTTTAGGATCTTGCCGTCCTTCACGACGACATAACCGTCAAAAACTTCCCGGTGAGTGACGATTTTTGCGTTAATAAAGACGAATTCTTTCATAAAAGACCGCTAAAAATTGCCGTGGACGTGAGCGCCAAATTACTACGCCTTCCCTAAAACCAGGGACAAAAGCGCCATGCGCACCGCCACTCCGTTCTGAGCCTGACGGAAATACGCGGCACCCGGCAGATCGTCCACATCCTGGTGAATCTCCCCTACGCGCGGGAGCGGATGCATGATGGTCAGTCTGGGATTGTACTTTTCCACCAGCTCGCGGGTCAAAACATAGTAGTGCTTGTACTTCTCATACTCGTTCACATCCGCAAAACGTTCCCTCTGCACGCGGGTGTCGTAAAGCACCTGGGCATTTTTCAGCGCGACCCCGAGGTCTTCCGTTTCTTCATAGGCAATCTTCTTGCTCGAAAGATATTTGGTGATCTCCTCGGGCATTTTAAGCTTATCCGGCGAGACAAGGATGAGTTTCACGTCAAAATGTGAAAGAAGATACGAAAGTGAATGGACGGTTCTTCCATACTTCAGGTCACCCACCAGTGCGACGGTAAGTCCGTCAACCTTTTTATGCTCACGAGTAACGGTGAAAACGTCCAGCAAGGCCTGGGTAGGATGTTCCCCTCCACCGTCGCCGGCATTGATGACGGGGACATTGGCGCTTTCCGCAACCTCCCTCGGAGAACCCGGCTGAGGATGACGCATCGCAATGACATCAACGTACTTTTCGATCATTTTTCCCGTATCCCAAAGCGTCTCCCCCTTGGACAGGGAAGAATACTCCGTTCCTACCACGGTCAACACGCGCCCGCCGAGCCTGTTCATCGCCGTCTCAAAACTCAAACGGGTGCGGGTGCTCGGCTCATAAAAAAGCGCCGCCATGAGTTTGCCTTCCAGTAAATTCGAAGTTTTTTCCTTGAGGGCGACTGGCAGAAACTGCTCGGAAACCTTGATGATATGTTCGACGTCGTCCCGCGTTAAATCCATGGTGGAAAGGATGTCCGACCCGGCAAAATTCTTCATAGATGGAAGGGATAAAATAAAATTTACCGTCATTTTTATACCCCGAACCCGATCCAAAAGGAAAGGGGTTTTTGAAAAAACAACGGACAACTCTTGGCATGGGCAAAAAATGACTATTGCAAGGCACAAACCAAAGAGCAAGGCGAACCGTATTTTTAATATACGGTGAGCCGCTCTTTGATTTGTAACGCCGCAAGAGGCGTTTTTTCAGCATGCCCGTCTACAAAGGCATGGGTTTACCATAGTAGATGTTGTATATCGTCCCCGCCAGTTCGATCATTTTCTTCTCTGTGAGATCGCTCAGCGCATTGGCCTTCACCACACCCTGGGAAACGGAATAAAGGTTGTCCCCAATGTACAGAAGACGCTGGATAAGCTTTTCATAATTGGTATAACCATTGGTCTTCATATCCGCCTCATCCTGGGCGCTGTAGTGGGTAATCTTCCCCTTCAGTTTGAACCCGTCGGTCAGGTTCACCGTATAGACGTAAGCACCGTCGAAAACCGGCCTGGTATAAGTCGAGTCCAAAGCGATACAGCTGTTTGCCCCGTCACAATCCGCGGTGCAGACTTTGATACCGTTGGTGATCGTGCATGAACTCGGAACACAAACCTTCTGACAGGATGTGGGGCAGGTGGAATATTTATATTCGGAGCATGCCGCAGCCTCAGGAGTTCCATAAACGGTGATCGGAAGAGCCAACAGTTGCTTGTTCTTGTCGAACAGAAGGGCTTTGTGGTTATAGCTCACGTCGCTGCTGGTCCCGCGTTCACCGATGACCTCCTTGAACATCTCCTTTGGATTCGCAAGATCCGTCACGTCGAACATACTGATCTTGAATCCTTTTTTGGCGTCATAAGGAAGGAAGTCCGAATCCGGATCCACAAGAGTCTCATCAATATCGTCGCCAAATCCGAGGATATGGTTGTCGTCATATGGCTGGAGATAATTGCTGTATCCCGGAATCTTCAGTTTGCCGGTGATTTTCGGATCGCGCGGATCACTCAAATCCACCACGAAGAATGGATCAACCCGCTTGAAAGTGACAAGGTAAGCCTTGTTCCCCATGAAACGCGCGGAATAAAGCTTTTCACCCGGAGCAATGTTCTCGATCTTTCCGGTGAGGAACATATTGGAATCGAGAACATAAAGATTGCTGTTGAGCTGGGAGCCCGGGACATATTCGTTTTTCGATGTCACGATACGGAAGTATCCGTTGGACTCATCCATGCTGAACTGATTCAGCAACTGACCCGGAACCTTCCCCTTGTTCTTGTACTCAATGGTCCCGCTACCCAGCGCAAACCGGTACACTGATGTGCCATAATCCCCGTAAGGACGGTAATATCCGCCACCCCAGTCGGTTGAAGCAACATACAGATTGCTCTGTGAGGCATAAATGTTATCAGAATTCCCCACGATGACGCTCCTGGAAACATCCTTGGTAAGATCATTCAAAGGAACAGCAGCGGTGATCAAATAGTTGAAGCTGCGCTCTTTCGGGAGAATGCGGATCTTGGAACAAGGAGCGACCAACTCTTCGGTCCCATTTTTGGTATCAAGCATCTTTGGAACGATGGAATCGGCGGAAACTTCGGGAGCCGTGGAGGAACCTGTGGCCGAATCCGTCATCATCGGATAATCATAATAAATGACCGGTGCATAATTATGGTTCATCACCATATACAGCGTCGTGCCGACCTTTCGGGAAGTGTTGTAATAACCGTCAAACTCGACGGCCCTCTTTACCAGCGGTTTTGTTCTGTCGGTGATGTCCAGGACAAAAACTTTCGTGCGATTGTTGTTGTAGTATGGAGGATAAATCATACTGCTCGGCGCCATTTTCCCGGTCGCATCCATCGGCATCGGGGTGAGCTCCTTGTAATCAGAACCGATGACGGTCAGCGTATTGGCGTCCACATACATTTCCGTCGGAGTAAACGTTTCATTGGCGTCACCAAGAGTAAAGTTGACGAGCTCTTTCATGTTCTCGACCGGATAAGCCTCCACCACGCGGAGCTCACTTCCTTTGATAATGTAGATGAACTTCCCGTCATTCTTGATCACATCGGCTTCATCAACACCTGCAACCTGTAAATTCGTGGTGGAAAAATCCGTGGAGGAACCGGCGGAAGTTGATCCGGCCTGATCCATGGCGCGGGGAGCCGACTCGGCGGCGGGCGCCGGAGCGGCAACCGGTTCAGCGGTTTTCATCATATCCCCGCTTCCCATTCCTTCCGGATAATACGACCCGTAAGTATTGAAATAAGCATTCTGCTCGTCAAAACGTTTTTTCAGATCAACGCAGGTCGGCACGGTAACAAAGTCATCACCAACCACTTCACTGTAGGTCCTGGAAGGCTTATCCGTAACATCGGCCTTCAGACGGTAGACCATTTCAGCCATGGCATCCCTCTGCACCTTTTCGTCAAAAAACTCCACGGAAAGTGGAATATCATTCTTCTGTTCCAGCGCGGTCACATAGGGTTTGAACCACTGTCCACCGCCCGCGCCCTCCGTCAGACCGTAAGCCTTGACGATAATTTTTGACGCCTCGGAAAAATTAATGGTATCGCCGGGTTTGAAGGTGCCGTCTGGATATCCTCCAACGATCCCACGGGACTTTGCCTCACAAACATATGGCGCAAACCATTCCGTTTTCACATCGGGAAAACAGTTGGAACCCTTAAGATCCTTAAAAAGGGATCCCACGATAATCTTAATGAATTCGGCGCGGTTGATTTCGGTCGAAGGCCGATACGTACCGTCGGGATACCCCTGAACCACACCGTTTTCCTTAAGATATCCAATGGCATCGGCATTCACGAATGTGGTGGAAACATCAGGAAATGGACTTGCCGATGTTGAGGTGGTCTGTGCCATGGCGGTCGGCAAAAGTCCGATGACAAAAAGCATGAGCACGGCCGCGTGCAAAGTACGGGAGAATGTCTTCATGGGAATTCCGTAAAAAATGTAAAAAACTTTTCTGTCAGATATAATCTATTGTCTAACAAAAATTACAGAAAATCCAATTTTTGGTTTGAAGATATTCCGGAATTGTTTTTTAATTCAGCGCTGAACTCACCCCCAAAACCTCAGCAAATATCAGCGATCCAAAACCCTTGCCCCCCCAGTGCAGGAAAGCTATAGTGTGCAGGAACTAACCCCTGTTACATGAAAAAAGGCCGACTCGTCCTCAAGGATGGTACCAGTTACGAAGGTTACATCTTTGGTGCGGAAAAAAGCACCGCCGGCGAAGTCGTTTTTTCAACGGGCAT
>JAYRRV010000094.1:0-3115 GCA_041909955.1 Candidatus Altimarinota bacterium | reverse complement strand
GAAGAGTCCAATAAACAGGAAGGAGGTGAACCAGGATGGAACTCTGGCACGTCCAACCTTGGGTTTACGCAGGTAGAGGGTAAACCAAATGAGGAGTAGCCAAGGATAGAGTGAACAAATTGGGGCGAAAGCAACCAGATTCGGGGGAACGCGGATAAGCCACTGCCAATCTACAACCGTGGAGGAGATGCCAAGGGCCAGGTCGATAGCCATGATCCAGTATACGGCTCTATTGTTGTCTTTGAGCCGGTCCAGTGTTTTTGACGCTGTCGTCACGAATTTTTTGAGGCGCAGCCAGGTGTTCTTCATGGTGGGTTTTTACTCCGGGAATCATCTTACTGCGGGTCGCGGGATTTTGGAAGAGACGCCAAATGTGCTATCGTTCGGAGAGAAAATTTCACTGTGCTGCTATGGTCTTTCCATTAACAACCAATGTCTGGCTGAGTAGAAAAAAACTTCCGGAAATGATGCGTCTTTTAAGGAAAACGTATCCTGCGGCCAAGACCGGGCTCGATTTCAAGACACCGATCCAGATGCTGGTGTCCACTATTCTTTCCGCGCAGTGTACGGACGTCCGTGTGAACAAAGTAACGCCGGCTTTGTTCAGGAGGTATAAGACCGCCGAAGATTTTGCGAAGGCCAAGCAGCCCGAACTGCAGGCCCTCATCCGTTCCACGGGTTTTTATAGGAATAAAGCGAAAAATATTCAGGGGGCAGCCAGGGTGATTGAGGACAGGTTTGACGGAAAGGTCCCCCGCTCGATGGATGAAATGCTTCTGCTTCCGGGAGTGGCTCGCAAAACCGCCAATGTGGTTTTGCATAATGCCTACGGCATAGTGGTAGGCGTGGTGGTGGATACTCACGTAGGTCGTTTGGCGAGGAGGCTTGGCCTTACCGTTCAAAAAGACGCCGCCAAAGTCGAAAAAGATCTCATGGCAATTGTCCCCAAAAAAGACTGGGCCAATATTTCCTACTGGCTTATTGATCACGGACGGGCGGTGTGCAAATCACAGAAGCCAAACTGTGGCACTTGCGTGTTACAAAAAATCTGCCCCTCGGCGTTCAGTTTCAACGCGAAGGGGCGGTGGACCGGCGTGAAATAATTTCTTTAGACGTTGTCGGCGAACTGTATGAGTTCAATACCGGTGAAGTGGGTGTAGCAGTCTGGGGCTCCCATTCCTGGTACGGTGTCGGGACGGTTGAGTTTTATGACTACCGGTTTACTTTCCGATGCGTTGAGTATCGTAGTCGCATCCGGCTGGCCGATGGTGAACTCTTTTATTTCTCCGTTTTCAAAAGCCTTCCTGCGGATGCCCCCGTCCTCAACGCATCCCAGGCCGATGGAGTTTCCACCAGCAAAACTGTTTCCTTCGTTCGTTCCCATGAACTTCTTAAGCGCCTCATTCTCCGCATCAAATTCCGAATCATAATTGAGGTAGGCATATTTGAATTTTTTACAGTTTTCTTCGCAGAATCCTTCGGACATTTCCACCACGTTGATCGTTCCCTGAAGATAGAGGGTTCCGACATAATCTGAAATTTTTTCGTCAATGTGGAAATTTCCGGTGGGTTTCATCACCCGTTCTGGGGATGGCGTAGGAGCCGGTGTTTCCTGAGTTGTCCGGGTTTCCTGAGTTACCTGGGGCTGTGGCTCTTTGGATGCAGGTGGCGTCTGAACGACCTGAGCCGGTTGCGCCTGACACGCCGCGAGCGTTACAAGAGCTGCGAGCGATGGGATCAATATTTTTTTCATGGAGTTTAAATTGAAGGATTAGGGCAGTGATAACTGATCTGTATGGAAAGTATTACATGTTTCCCCGGCGTTCATAGGTTCCGACTAAGGCGTATTGTTCTATGGTGTGCCCTTCCATGGATTTTTCCAAATCCGATTTGGTTGTTGTCGGCGGTAAATCCAACGTTGTATCCAGCGCGTAAAGGATGAACTGGTAGTGATGGGTACCCGATGGCGGACAGGGGCCACCCCATTGATTCGTTCCAGAATCGGTGTGTCCCTGAACAGCTCCCACGGGGACGGTGTTTTCCGCAATTTCTGTAGTCTGAGGGGAAATGTTCCAAACCACCCAGTGGGTCCATCCACCCGGGTGCGGGGCATCAGGGTCATGGACAATCAAGGCGAGAGATTTTGCGTTTGCAGGAACCGCCTGAATCCGGAGCGGCGGGCTTATATCACTGCCGTCGCAGGTGTACAAAGGCGGAATCGCGGCGTTGGCTTCGAATGCGCTGCTGACGAGTTTCATTGTGGTGACTGGTGATGGAATAAGGGTTTGTGTTGTGGATCTACCTCTCAGATTTTCCACCGACGATTTGAGATTTTGGATGAACTCCTGCTGCTGCCAGGGTTTCAAAAAAAGTACGACCCCGATAACTATTATCGTTCCAAAGAGATAAAACCAAAAATACGCCCTTTCGTAGATATACGATATGAAGTCGACAGTTTTTTTCAACAGTTCAAGAAATTTTTCCATATTTCGAGTATACCACTACTTAAATTTGTCTGAAAATGTGGGAATATCAGCGACTTATGATATACTTCGCGATAGTTCTTTCCCCCATAATTTTTCAATTATGAAAAAACTTTTCGCCCTTCTTGCCGGTTGCGCTCTTTTGATTCCAGGCCTTGCTCTTGCTTCCGTGATGCGGGGGGACGGCAATATCAACCAGGCCGAAACCATCACCGAGAATGCTTATGTGGGTGGAGGAAATCCCGTCATAGCCGGAACGGTGCAGGGAGATCTTCTATCCAGCGGGGGAAATGTGTACGTGAGCGGAACAGTCTACCAGGATGCCATGATCGCTGGAGGCACGGTGAATGTTACGGGACACATTGGGGGAGATCTGCGCGTGTTTGCCGGTAATGTCATGATCGACGGCCCGGTGGATGGTGAACTGATGGTGTACGGCGGAAGCGTTTTGATCGGTCCTCATGCCGTAATCCAGGGCGACGTGAACGTCGGCGGCGGGCGAGTGGATGTTGATCCCTCAGCCAAAATGCTGAGTAAAAAAATCAACATTCAGCAGGGAGATGACAAAGATGACAATACATCCCCACGTCCTTTGCTTATGGATACGAATAAATTTTTAACTGCGGCATTTT
>JAYRRV010000093.1:0-2086 GCA_041909955.1 Candidatus Altimarinota bacterium | reverse complement strand
GTTCTTCTGATGCTCGGGATGTTTGTGGTGGTGGCTTTGATGCACTTCATGTTCCCGAATTTCACCAAAAAGCTCGTCCAGGAGGCTTCCCATTCCAAGATGTTCGGGAGGAGTTTTCTTACGGGTCTCTTACTGTTTATCGTCATGCCTGTTGCAGCAATCCTGTGCTTTATTACCGGTGTCGGCGGTTTTTTGGGCGCTTTGATTCTCATCGCGTACGTGGGACTGATTATCACAAGCATCCTCTATGGCGGTGTTGTGTTCGGGGGACTGTTGTATGAACTTCTAAAGAAACCCAAAAAATACAACATGGGCTGGGGATGGCTTGTGCTTGGTGTTGTCGGACTCCATGTGGTGACCTGGGTCCCCGTGGTCGGCTGGATTATCGGTTTTGTCTTCTTCCTTGCCGCCTGGGGCGCCATGACCTCCCTGAAATGGAAGCAGATGAAGGGCCTGTAGTTTTCCGGTTATTTCGTCCCCGTCTTGGCCTTCATGATCATCTTGGCCATTTCGGCGCGGGTGATCGGTTCATCAGGTCGGAAGATAAACTGGTTTGAAGGATCGACGATTTTGCGATCCCACAATGACCTCAGATAGGCTCCCTGCCATGACTGGGCGATGTCGAGGAAAAAGTTGTTCGGATGACCCGCCCCACAGTTGGTGGTGAAGCATCCTTTGAAAGGCTGGATTCCGAAGGCTTTTGCCAGCAGTGCAGAAAACTCACCTCTGGTAATAGGCTTGTTGGGGTAGAATTTTGATTGTTTCTCTCCCTTGATGATTTTACGGTCCCATGCGGCACGAACCCATTGCCCGTCCCCTACTCCCAGGTCCGTGAAAGGTGTTCCGCAGTCCAAATCGTAGCAACCGAAGGTCGGAGGATTTCCTGCGGCGAGCATCACGAGTTTTACGGCATCAACTTTTCTAAGGGTGCCGTCCGGTCTGAAGGTTCCGTCCTTGAATCCTTTCAACAGACAGATGTCGTATCCGGCGTTGATGAACTCTTTTGCCCAGTGGCCGACCACATCGGACGGATAGTTTATTCCGGGGCATTTACTCGGCTGTGGAGCCGGCGGTTCGACGGATTCCGGTGCGGTGTTATTTCCCTCAGGTGCTCCCGCTAAAGTGTCCTGCTGAGGTTGTGTTTCTTCCTGGGTTGCGGGCGGCCTCTGGTACATCAGTGAAAATTTCTTTACCGAGAAGTCTGGTTTTTCCCCTTCCATGGTTTTTGCCGAGACAACAAACGAATATTCCCCTTCTTCTGAAGGCTGATCAAAGGCATCGATTCCGTCCCAGTTAAAATTGAGGACCTTATTGAAGGTAAAGTCGTTGTATTTGATGGTTTTGACGATACTGGCCGGATCCGGATCTTTTGGCGGGCTATACGTTCCCTTCACCACCCATACGGTTACCAATGCGCTTTTTATCAGGCTGCAGCGGATCATGGCTTTTTTGTTTTCGGAAACGATCAATTCCCCGTTGACCATTTTGCAGAACAGAATGTCTTCCGCCGGTGTAATGTCTACAGGTTCTTCCGCGGTTGCCTGACTCTGGTCGTTCGCGAAGTTCTCCGTCAAAGTGGTGTCGCCGCTCCCCTGCCCGGCACCGGTGTCTTGACCAGTCGTTGTATCGCCTGTATCAACGGTATCGCCCGTTCCGGCCGCATTATCCGTACCGGTATCATTGAGGGGAACATCGTTGGCCGGAATCGAATTCGGGTTGATCTGATGCGTTGAATTGCTATTGATATTGGTGTTATTCGCCGGGTTTGCATTTGGGTTGATTTTTATTCCACCACTGTCCTTCACCACCCCAAAACTTAGTTGTTTTGCGGTGAGTGTTTTAATGCCATCCTTTCCCGTGACCTTATAGGTGTACTGCCCAGGGGTAACCCAAGCGTTCGCCGAGTTTTTCCCGTCCCATGTGAATGTTTTCGGTCCCATCACCTGGTTGGTAAACGACCATGTTTTTACGACGCTGTTCGCGCTACTTACAATGGAAATGTTTATGGTTGCACCCGTTACTGCCCCCGTAAGCTTGTAGCTCAATGTTAGAGGAGTCGAAATACCGCTTGTGATGATGTTGTAAG
>JAYRRV010000092.1:0-5449 GCA_041909955.1 Candidatus Altimarinota bacterium | reverse complement strand
CCGGTGTTCAATGTTCCTGCTGTAATCGTTGTGCTTGCCCAAGTTGTTGAGGTCAAGCCAGTGCTTGATCCGCAGGCTGTTGGCGCGCCGGCCGTGAGGTCGGTCGCGTTTGATACCGTGACATCGACCTTGTTGTTGGCCGCTGCAGCAGTACCGGTGATGTAGGAAAGCGTGAAGTTCCCGGTGCTGACAAAGTCCGCTGGCAATGGGAAGCGGAATTTAACATCAATGTCCTGGAGAGAACCATTGTTGGTGGTCCATCCATAGTACTGTTTGTTGTTGCCGCTGCTACTGTCGTAATCCTGAACTAGCGTACCCGCGTTGGCTGAACCGTCGCGGAAAATGATGTAGTTCGGGTATTGGGGATTAAAGGTCAATACATCATTATTCGGAGCGTTCGCGCCGGATACAGCACCGAGTTCCTGGAGAGCGCTTTCAACATTTGTTCCGGTAAAGTAACCTCCCGCATCTTCAACCCCAACGTTGCTGGCACCTGCGCCGGTCGCGGTTGAAGTGAAGGAGTTCAAGGCGTCCAAGATACCCGCGCCTGCCGGGAATGTGGCGTTCAATGCCGTATCCGTATTGGTGATTTTTAACGGAGCGGTCAATGTGGCGTAATCAAAGGTAATGTTCCCAGCTGAAACCATCGCGATGTCGCCCGAAGTGGTAGTCGTCAGGTTCAAGTTACCGCTGGTGGCGTTCATTGTGGAAGCACCGGTACCGCTGATAGAGAATGCACCGGTTGTTGAAGCGAAGTTCAATCCTCCCGTTCCCCAGTTGGCGGTGATGCCGCTGGATGCGCCGGATGCGTTCAACTTGATGGCATCGGCTGCAGCAGCCGCGGAATCGATGGTGGTTTTCCCCGTGGTGTTGGTTAAATTGATGTTTCCCGCGCCGGCCGATACACCAAAGTTACCGCCGCCGGTCGTTAATACCTTGTCGGCGTCGTAACCGTAGACCGCCTCAAAATCCTGAGGGCCTGCGGTATTCCAGGTGTTGGTTGCGGTACATACCTGGAGCGTGTTTGATGTTGTATTAAAGAAGAGTTGACCCTGGGAACATGTTGCAGGGTTTGGTGTTCCGGTTGGAACTGCCGGAGCTGGAGCCGTCCATACAGCTACTCCCGCCACACCGGTCGTGGTACAAACCATGAGCGTGTTACTGCTCGTATTGATGATGACCTCATTGAGGGTCGCGCAGGCCGCCAGTGTGTTCGGACTGGAACTTTCACGGAGTCTCACGCCCGCCGCGCCGGAAAAATTCACCTGTCCCGTTGCGCTTAATCCGCCGGTGACGTTCAAGGTATGATCGAGACCGAAACTGTTGGTCGTGATATCCCATGTCATGACTCCGTTTTCAGATGCCGTTGAATCCGCGCCGAACTGGATTGAAGTGTTTACGGCACCGGCATCGTTTGAACCGATTTTGATCGCATCGGATTCAATGTCTGCGAAAGTATCGTCCTGGAAAAGAATTGCGGCGGATGCCGTCTGTGCGACCATGCCCAGGAGCATGGCACCTAGAGCGAGTGAGCTCAGGAGCTTTGTCGCGTTTTTTGAGAATATTTTTTTCATATGTTTGGGGTTATGAGTTTATTGGATATTTGTATTTGATGGTGGTTGTAAGTTTCAAGGCAACTCTGTCGGGCCTTACTTGACGATGCCCTTTCGACCAGCATGTTCGACTCCGCATACCGGGCGAAAGGGGTCAAATGGTTCAGTTACTTCATAGGTGTTCAGATAAGGGGTAATGAATTAGCGTCCGTTGTAGTTGAGTTTCAGTTTGGCAATATCGGCGGAGCCGCTGCTTTTTGCCGTCATTTTTATGTGAATGGTTATCGGCTGTCCCGCGGTGAACGTGGGGACTCCGACGAATGTGACCGATGTCGTCGCAAATGTTGTCGACGTAAGTGCCGAAGCTCCGGTCAAGGTAATTGCGGAACCCGCGGTGTCTTCGATACTGATGTCTACCTGGTTGTCCCCTGCCAGAGCCGTTCCCGTGCGGTAGGTCAGCTGAACCGGCGTCGCCTGCCAGGAAACGAATCCGGATGGCAATGTGGTGCGGATCACCAGATCCATGTCTTGAAGTCCCGCCTTGGAGGTCGTCCAGTGGTAGTAGTTGATATTGTTGTTTCCCGGGGAACCGTCAGTATCCAAAAAGAGCACTTCGAGTTTTCCGCTGTTGGCGGTTCCGTCCCCTTGAATTACTCCGTCGGCATATTCCGGTTCGTACACAATGCTCTGGTCATAAGGTCCGACCGTGGTCGAGTTTACCGTTACCCCGTTGATGGTTCCCGTGGTCGTCAGATTCCCCGTGATGTTCACATCGTCGTTGAAGTTGAACCAGGTCAGTGCGTTGTCGTACTCCAAAAATTTTCCCAGGGTGTTCCCGAACTGGAGTTTGATCGATCCGGGGCCGATGATGGTGTTATCGTTGTCCAGGATGAACGTGTCGTTGTTGGTTCCGCCCGGAATGGTACTGATTGGAAGCTTGGACGTACCGTCAAGGAAAGGAATTTCTCCCGGCGCGCAGGTGCCGAGTGTGACGCAGGCGTCATGATTATCAAGCGTATCGGCGTTAATGGCGAATGCCCCTGAATCCAACGGGAAGCGGTCGGTAACATTTGCCGTATTACCGTCCGGATCCAACACTTCGTAGCTGGTCAACGGGGCTCCGGAAGTTTTTACCTCAACCTGGAGATGGACATGGGTGGATGTTGCAAAGTTCGGAAGGGTTACCGTGCTGCCGAGCCGGACCTGGAAAAGTCCGTTGCTGTCCGGCGTCACGGAAAATGTCTCGGTCCATCCGGTGTATCCCACGGCGGCCGGATCGATCGCCCCCGAACCCAAAAAGTCCGTGGCGTCCACGTCCGCGTCCGACCAGAGGCTGAAACGAATATCTTTTGTCGTGGTCACCGGTGTTCCTCCGGTGTTTGTTAATCGGGCACTGTATGAAACCGTGTACGGAGCTGTTGTGGTTCCCGGCGGTGCGGCAGCAAATGCCTGCTGGAGAAATCCTGCCAGCGCCAGCACAACGGTCAATACTGATGCGATTTTTTTCATGAAGAAATTTGTATTATTTTTGTTTTGTGTTTTGAGTCTTTTTTTTTATTTCCTAATATTTTAACATAATTCAGCTGTTTTGTGATGACTGGACGGTCATTTTTCTGTCACATTTCATTGACTATTTTTTATATTATTGTAGTTTGACGTTTTATGGTTGTTTCCCAAAGTTTCTGGTAAGGTTGCAACGATGAAGAAAGACAAAAAAATCGGGCGTATGGACTTGCTGATGGAGATCATCTGGTTGCTGGCGGTTTTTGCCGTTCCACTGGTGTTCATTCCGAATCTGTTTACTACGTTCGAACTTGCAAAAATCGTTGTTTTTAAGGGACTGGTGACACTCTTGTTGGTGATGTGGGTCGTGAAATATTTCCTTTCCGGGGAGAGTCCGGCGTTTCAGTGGAAAGCCCACCGCTATCTTTGGTACTGGGGCGTGATCTTTTTGTCCGTTTACGCGCTGACCACCCTGGTTTCCGTGGCCCCGGCGATGAGTTTTTTCGGTTGGTATCCAAGGTTTCAGGGATTCATGACGCTGGTGTCGTACCTTCTGTTCGGTGCCGTTGTTTTTTTTGAACTCCGGAGTCCCCGGCAAAAAGAACGGCTTATCCTTGTGCTGATGGCCGGTTTTTTCCTGGCCTGTGGGATTGCTCTCATGCAGAAAATTTTTCCCGGGTTTTTGCAGTGGTGGGACGATGCCCAGTTTAACGGCCGCGTGTACGGAACGCTCGCCAACCCCAACTACCTGGCCGGGTATATCGTCATGATTTTGCCATTGTTGATGGCGAATTTTTTCAGAAAAAAACTGGTGGTTTTTTCCGCGATTTGTCTCGGCCTGGGAATGCTCACGCTCCTGTACACCCTTTCGCGCGCCGGTTTTGCCGCATCCTTTTTGAGTCTTTTGTTTTTCTTTTTTGTCGTGGCTTATCAACGGAAAGCGAAAAAAACGATGGCGTCGCTGGCGCTTTTGCCGGTGCTCGCCGGCGGCTTTGTGTGGTACGTGATTGCCCATCAGGATGATGCCTGGGTTAAAAACATCCCGTTCCTTGACCGGCTCACCGCCAGCGAAACAAATGTGACCTCCACGCGCACGCGGCTTGAAATCTGGCCGGCGACCGTCAGACAGATTCTGGCCAGCCCGCTGATCGGGTACGGGCCGGAAACGTACGCCGTGACCTTCCCCGCATTTGCACCTGATACTGTGAATACACGTGAAGACGCGGGCGAAATCGCGGATCATGCCCATAATGAGCCCCTCGACTGGGGCGTCCAGATCGGTATACCCGGAACGGTCGCCTATTTATGTTTTCTTTTGGGACTGATCGCCGCTGGCATGCTGTTTTTTTTGCGGAAGCACGACGAAAATTCATGGGTCATTTTAGGTCTTTCTTCGGGATTGCTCGCACTGTTTACCGCCAACCAGTTCGGGTTTTCCGTCACCGTTCATTGGGTGTTTTTGACTCTTTTTGGCGCGATTATTCTGAATACGCTTCATGAAAAAGATTTTGGAACGGTGGCTTTTGCGCTTGGAAAGTTCTGGAAAGTCCTGCTCGTACTTTTGGTCACAATTTTAGGCTCTGGAATGTTCTGGCTTCATGATGTTCGTTCCCTGGAGGCCGACGTCCACATGCGTACGGCTTATGACCTTATCCAAGCCAATAATCTTGGCGGCCCGCAAAATTCCGGAGGGAGCGACACGTATCTTCCGGGACTTGTTGCCCGGATAATGAATGAATTGAAATCTGCTACAACCCTGGTTCCCACGGAATCTTTTTATTCCATGAATCTGGCCCATTTTGTTCTGGGCCGCCTCTATGAGGGTGAAAAGCTTTCCTCTGTAGAGATTCTCGGGGCAATGGACTCGGCGGCACATGCGGCCCGGCTCCGGGGGTATGACTTGTTTTCTCTTTCCGTAGCCCGGGAGATGGGAAAGTGGCAATAAAAAAATCGAAGGGATTGACTTTTTGAAATCTCTTCTTAAAATGTCAGGTTGATTTCCATCAAAGAAAGCACATGGGTATTGCAGACCTTCAAGTTCATCTCGCTCCAAAAACCATTTTTCACATCGCGCCGGGTGTCCCCGTCACGAACACGATGATCACGATGTGGCTGGTGATGGCTTTGATGATCGTACTGGCTGTAGTCGCCCGCTTGACGATGAAGTATCTTCCGAGGGGTTTTCAAAACTTTGTTGAGTGGTCACTCGGTGGAATGCACAAGTTCATGAAGGAGGTTGGCGGTGAAGCGGCACAGAAACATTTCCCAATTTTTATCACGTTCTTCCTGACGATTCTCCTTTCCAACTGGCTTGGGATCGCCATGGGAGTTGTTGCCGAGGAGCTGGGTTTTTTACGTGCCCCCACCAGTGACCTGAACACCACGGCGGCTCT
>JAYRRV010000091.1:0-4510 GCA_041909955.1 Candidatus Altimarinota bacterium | reverse complement strand
CGGGATCGTTGCCGGCAGTGACAGTCTTGAAAACACTCTGAATTTTAACGCCACAAATCTCTATGCGGGTTTTGTCCCCATCAGTCCAACAAGAACAAACGTCGTCTCTTTGAAGTTTATTGTTGCTCCGCTTGAAGACCCGCGCAAAGCGTTCGCGGAGACCGACACGTCGTTTGGAATTCAACAACAGCCGCATGTTACGGTGATTCTTACGGTTCAACCTTCAGCCTCGGCAAGTTCCGGTTTTGCTGAGGATCTTCCTACCATTACCGTTCAAACAACGGTTACCAGCCGCGTATATAACGAAGTAAAAAGTTACTATACTTTCCCATCCGGGGCTATTGGCCTCTGTGAGAATTATTAGTTCGGTCACTTTTGCTTTGCGCCAAGCATAACTACGAACTCCCCTTTCGGTGATTTTTTTTCGAAGTGTGACAGCGCTTCTTCCGTCGTTCCTCGGAAAAATTCCTCGTAGATTTTGGTGAGTTCGCGCGCAACCACCATCGGTCTTCCCGGAAATTTTTGCGCGAACTCGGAAAGCGTTTTCATAATTCTGTGGGGGGACTCGTAAAAAACAATCGTCCGTTCCTCATCCTTAAAGGTTTCCAGCATGGTCTGTCTTCCTTTTTTCACCGGCAGGAACCCGAGATACAAAAACTGGTGGGTCGGAAGTCCGGAGGCGCAGAGCGCCGTGATGACCGCCGAAGGACCCGGAATCGGCACTATGGAAATTCCTGATTCGATTGCTGCCTTTACCAGCACGTATCCCGGATCGGAAATTCCGGGTGTTCCGGCGTCGGAGACGAGGGCGATCGATTTTCCATGCTTCAACATATCGGTCAGCTGGGAGAGTTTTCTGTCGTCGCTCCAAGCGTGAAAACTGACAGAAGGTTTTTGGATTTCATACTTTTGCAGCAGAATCTGAACATGTCTGGTGTCCTCGGCGGCAATGTAATCGACCTCCTTGAGGGTGCGGATGGCCCGCAGCGTGATGTCTTCCAGATTTCCGATGGGTGTGGCGACGATGTAGAGCACGGGGTGGTGATGTTAGGAGGTGAAATTCGGTTTTTTGCTTTCGGTGATGTGGGGTTTCCGGAAGTACAAAGGCTGAGCGAGTTTTGAAGTTTTCCGGATTTGATTGAGAGATTCGACCGCCGCGGCTCCGAACGTCACCAGCTCTTTTTTTGTAAAAAACTTCACGGAAATCCCGTTCGATCTGAGGAGTTTTTCCAGCACCCCGGCTTCCCCGGTTTTCATTTCGGCCAAAATATATTTCACTGATGACTTTTTCAGAGCCCCGGCAATCTCATCGGCTTTCAAAAGCTTTTCTTTTCGCATGCCGTCAAATATCAACGCCAGATTATCGCCGCCTGCTTTCATTACCATCGCCGATCTGGAACGCATTTTTTGGGGTATGCGGGTCCGCAGATAGCGAAAGACGTCCAAGGTTTTGATTCCGCATCCCGCACTCATGGCCAGTGCATTAGCCATGGTTACCCCCACCCTGAGCCCCGTGAACGGCCCGGGGCCGGTAACGACTAAAATTTCGCCGACGTCCATCCAATGTTTTCCCGTTTTCCTGAGCAGGGAGAATATGCCCGGTAGAATTTTCTCAGCTTCGTCCCTGTTGCTTTTCCATGTTTTTTCGCCCAGCAACTTGAAGTCGCCCACCAGGGCCACCGAGGTTTCTTGGGTCGCTGAATTGATGGCAACGGTCAACATACCTGCACATTTAAGTTCGGGCGTATTATAAACGATAATGGATGGTCCGCAATGCCGTTTGAATGCACGTCAGATCCGCTTATGTGCCGCGTTTCTTTTTACGCTGCTGCCGTCTTACGATGTTTATTCGTTTTTTTTGCAGCCCGATCACGCTCCTCTGGAGGTTATGGATCAACTCCCCAAGTTCCTTGAGTGAAATATTTTCACCGTTCTTCACGTATTCGGTCAGTTTTTTGCTCACCACGCTGAAAAGTCTGGTATCCACATTTTCCATACTGCGGATTTTCATTTCCAGGCGCATGATATGGGCTTTGTTGCCGTTTTTCTTATTGTTCGCACGGTGACTCGGTCGTTCCTGCGGAATTGGTTTGAGCATACGTTTAGAGTTTTTGAATTTCCACTCCCTGATAATAGTATTGAATGATTTCACGGTAATTCTTCCCGGCCTGCGCCATCCCCAGCGAACCGCATCCGCTCAGTCCCACGCCGTGTCCGTTCATGACCTGCCCCTCGCAATACGGGTCAGGCACGCTGATCAGGTATGGGGTATCTTTCCAGCCCCAGACCTCTTCCGCGCTGCGGGTACGTCCGTCATCCGAACTGAAGTAAGGGGTCTTGATGAGCTGTCCGTGGTACGTTACGACTTCGCCCCCGGTGTCGGCAATCGCCTGCAGGGTGTTCGGTGCATATGCTTCCGCACTGAATCCCACATATTTCTGTGACGTCTGTGGATCGTCGGTGAGGTGATACGGGGCTCCCGGAAATTTCACCGCCGATTGCACGTAGAACAGCGCATACGTCCTTGATACGACGATGATGGATTTGAGTTTTTCGAACGGCTGGGAATCTTTAATTTCTCCCGTACCCTTAAGATAATTTTCAATTGGGAGCTCATTGATGGTCACCAGTTCGTTATTGTACCAGCGTGGCTCCAGCACCCCGCGGAACCGGTTGTAGTTGATGCTCCCGTTCCCAGGAGACGGCCTGTCCCAGTTCTGGATCTGCAAAATGGTGCTTCCTTCGGGAACAAACCTCGGAGGTGATGAAGATGTGAGCGTTTGTCCCGAAGTTTTAATGATGTATTGTGTGTTTTCATAACTGACGGTCGCGGTTTGGCTGACCGGAACCGTGGCAAGAGTGTTCCCGTTGCTTTCAACGCGGAACGGGCCGTTTCCGGCAATGACCGGGTTCCCGCGGAAACCCAGTCCGATGCGAATGTTTGTGGTTAACGATGCCGGCTGAGCAGGTACGGTAACGGCGGGCGCCGGCTGTACTGCGGAGCTCGTTGGGGTTGTTGAGGCAGTTGCAGATGTCTGGGTGATTCTGATGAAATAATTTTTTGACTGCGGCAGAAGATAATTTGTGCCGATCTTCGGTTTGACCTGGATCGAGTAGAATCCCTGCTGTGTCGGTACGGTGAAGGTCATCGAGATGTTTGCGGTCTCCCCCGGCGCCACCTGATCCTGCTGCATTACGGGTCCGTCGATCATGACTTTGTTGTTATTCTTTACTTCAAATGCCAGGGTGTTCTCACCTGTTTTTTTCCAGACCACTCCCCCGTTGTTTTTGATGTCGAACCACACGGTTTTCTTCTGTCCCGGGATGTTTGGGGTATCTTTGCTCGCTCCAACGAGCGCTCCCTGGAACTCTTTTTCATAGACATAAATGTCCAGGTGGTTGTTTTTATTTTCGAACCAGGTAATGCCTTCGATCAGCGGTGTGAAAAATTCACGGTAGGGACCCTGTTGTTTCGGCGCCTTAATTTTAAAGCTAAAATGCCCTGTACTACCAGGCTTCACTTCGCTTTCCTGCAATTTTGCCAGGCGGTTCGACGGTACGACCAGGAGTTTATTTGTATGGTCCCGGGGTAAATCCGCGCCGATGGCGAGGCGGTTCTGGCCTTCACGCTTCCAGGTCACGTTTCCCGTGTTCTTCATTTCAATCTTCACTTCCGCCTGTTCCCCCACCTTCATGAACGCTTTCGGCAGCGTCAGGCCGGTGATCTGGTAGTCGAACACCGAAGGCTTCACCAGAATGGGCATGCTGAGGTATTTTTCGACTTTGCTTTTTCCGTTTATCATCGGGAACACTTCAAGTGCGGTAAATCCGCCTTTGTATCCCGCACGGACCCTTATTTTGAAAACCGTACTCTCGCCCGCATTTATTTCGCGTCCGGTTGCCGTGGACTGCACCACCCCGGCGTTCGAAAAATATGTATTGGCGTTCGCGTCGCGATTCATCACAACGTATGTGTCTTTGTTCCATGCCGTCGATCCGGTGTTCTTCAGCGTCATGACGATATCTTTTTCTTCTCCCGGATTGAATTCGTACAGGGGAATATCCTGTGCGATCTGGAAGTCATACAGCTTGTTCACCGCCAGATTTTTCCCGCGGTCAAAAATGATCGGTTTGAATCCTGCTTTGGCCGCCAGCCTGATCCCAGCAATCTGCGCGTACAGTTTTTCGCCGGGGCAGCTCGTGGACATAACGTCCCTGTGTCCCATGATGTTTGGTAAATTTTCACCCCTGAACATCGACGTACCCAGAGGGTCAATGTTGTACTGGTGCGTTTTTGAACTTATCAGGGCCACAAGGGAATGGATGACGGGTTCCGGAACATCGCCGTCCTGGTAATTCCCCAACACCGCTATGCCTATGGAACCGATATTGCCCCTCCCAGCGTGCGCGGCAACAACTCCGTCCCCTCCCGCCCGGCCCTCATAAATGTTTCCCTGCTGGTCGATGATATAATTGTACCCGATGTCCCCCCATCCGCGGGTGATCGTAT
>JAYRRV010000090.1:0-3943 GCA_041909955.1 Candidatus Altimarinota bacterium | reverse complement strand
TAGCGCGCAGCGTTCGGGACGCTGAGGTCGTGGGTTCGAGCCCCGCCACTCCGACCATGCTTCGTAATATGAAAAAAAACACCCTCCTTAAGCTCTTTCTCCAAAAAATCAACGGGTTTCTCGTCTTTTTTGTCGTCTACATAACCTACCTCCTCACGGTCTTCCCCACCGTCCAGAGTGAAGACTCCGGCGAGTTAATCGTATCCGCGGTGGGACTGGACATCGCCCATCCGCCGGGATACCCGCTTTACGTACTCGTCGGGAAACTTTTTTCCCTCCTGATTCCGTTCGGAAACATGGCATGGCGCATCAACATCATGTCGGCGGTATTCGGAGCCGCCACGGCGCACATACTTTACGTCATCCTCAAAAAAAAGACCGACAACGACCTCATCTCTTTCGGGACATCACTTTTTTACGCGTTCGCCCACATCATCTGGAGACAATCCAACCGTGCGGAAGTTTACACGCTGAACACATTCTGCCTGATCCTGATCGTGTACATGCTCATGCGATGGCATGAAGACAAAAAAAACAAATGGCTCCTCCTGAGCGCGCTGACCTTCGGACTGGGAGTAGGCAACCATCACATGCTGCTGCTCGCAGCCCCCGCATTCGGCATCTACGTACTGATCAAAAACTGGAAGGTGATCATCAACCCCAAAATTGTCCTGAGTGCGTTATCACTTTTGTTCGTCGGACTGTCGGTCTACGCATATCTCCCGATCCGCACGGCCCTGGCTCCGTATGACAATCCGGCCTTCATCGAACACTCGGGACTCTATACCTGGGACAAATTCATCGGATTCGTAAACCGCAAAATTTACGGCGGCACGGTAAACATTCCGGACGAAAAAGCCACCCAGGAAGCCTCCAAAGAATACCTCCCCGGATGGATGCTGGGCATCAAAGATTTTCTGGCGGACTATGGGGGCCGGCTTGTGGACTACAACGCCAGGGGGCTGATCCCGCTGATCAAAATTGTCACCAGCCAATATTTTTATTTGCCGTTGTTTCTGTTCCTTCCGGGACTCTATTTTCTCTATAAAAAAGATCCGCAGTGGGCCTCACTGATCACCTTGCTGTTCGTCTGCTACACGGTTGTCCTGCTGGTATTCACACCCATCGACGGAGACACGGAAGGGTACGTGGCGTTCACGACCGAACCGTTCATGATGCCCGCGGTCCTGGTTCTCGCCGTCATCATGGCCGAAGGACTGGCATGGCTGCACCAAAACGTAAAGCACAAGAAAGCCGCCCTTGCCCTGAGCATACTTTGTCTTATGCCCGCACTTGCGGCGGTGCTAAGGAACTTCATCCCGAACAACGAAAGCAAAAACTACCTCGCCTACGACTTCAATAAACTGGCGCTGGCCAGTGTGCCGCCCAACGGGTATTTGATCTCAACGGGAAGGGACAACATGACTTTTCCCCTTTATTATCTCAGAAAAATTGAGCACTTCCGTACCGACGTGAACCTGGAAATATATTATTCAACCGCCCCGGTTGACGAAACGTTCCTTCAGGGCCGCGTCCTCAAGAATGATGGAAAACCGGTCTTTATCGACCTCCTTCCGCCCAACTATGCGGAAATGGGACTGGAACCATACAACTTTGTGTACCGGTACGGCGAAGATGATTCCATTCCCGCGGAAAACATGGAACATCCGGAAGCGCGGGGAATCCGCAAAAACATGGACTTCCCGAATACCAGACTGAAATTCCTGTTCTTCATCAAAACCGGCATCATGGAAAAGGACCCGATGCTCAAGAAATCCGCCTTTGACCAGGTCATCAATGCCCCCGACGCCGCGGGCGACAAAACCTACTACCTCAATATCATCGGGGATTACGCCTATTACACCGGGGACTTTGAGACCGCCAAAAAAGCCTACGAAAAATCCGGGAACACCTACGGGCTTCAGAAAATAAACGACAAAGCGAACAATCAGGACCATATTGAGGACTGGAACCTGCAAACGGGAATGTCATGACATTTTAAGCGCAAGCCTGTTATTTTTTACGACCGCCCCTGCCTCGGAAGTAATAAACACCCCCGGCGATGCCCACAACACCCACAAACCCAAGGATCAGCCAGAGCAGGAATCCCTGGCGCTGGGCGAACGTGCTGAATGCGGCGGCTATTCCGCCTTTACCCTGTTCCGGAGCGCTGGGTTTCAGCTCCTCGGCTCCCGGGAAAGCGGCACTGATATTGAACGTGACGCGGATATTTTTACTCATGGCACCATCCTTCTGGCGCACGGCCTGAACATAGACCTCGTGTTTTCCATATTCCAGTTCACCAGGCGCCTGGATGTTGAAATCACCCGTCGTGGTATCGGCGATAAGAGCGGATGTCACGACGATACTTCTCCAGGTGGCACTCACCTTGTTCCCAAAATCGGTCTTACCCACAAGCACCGGTTTCTGGTCGCGGATCTCCACACGAACATCCTTCAGGAGTACATCTTCGGTAATCGGCTTGTCGGCGAGTTTCTTCGGCAGTGGAGCGAGAACGTTCAAGGTCGAATCAATGACGATTCCGACCGGAGGAGATTCAAGAACCTGCTTCTTTTCCGGTAAAAGAGCCCTGGCCAGTACAATATACTTTCCGTCGCGAATCGGCTGGGGAACCTGGAAAATAAAAATGTCGTTTTCATCGGAAACGGTCTGTCCCAGTATCTTTTCATGACCGAAATTATTTCTCAAAACAACTTCAACGACCACGTTCGCGGGAGCGACACCCTTGACCAGAGGTTGGGAATCGGCCACGAGCTGACCTTCAATGAAATTGGTTATACGAACCCCAAGCTGGGCAAGCGTTCCGGGGTCGTTGGGATTCAACGGATCCGTATGGAAGGAAAGAATTTCCTCCGAGTCGGTAAACCCGTCGCTATCGCTGTCAATAAGAACGGGGTTGGTACCATACTGATATTCCAGAACGTCTGAAATGCCGTCGCGGTCGCTGTCCTGACTGCCGGACATAACCTGAATGTTGTACTTCTCCTCCCATGCCTTGGAAATTCCGGTCAGTTCATTCTTGTCAGTCGGGAAAGAATATGGGTCCAGAGGATCCGTCCCCGCACGGACTTCTTCACTGTCGCTGACGGTGTCATCATCGGTGTCCACCTTCAGGGGACTCGTGAAATAAAGCTCCACCTCATCAAAATCGGAAAGACCTTCCGCATCCGTATCCACCAGGAACGGGCTGGTCATGTACTGTTCGACCTCCGCGTTATCGGCAAGCTTATCGCTGTCCGTGTCTTTTTCCTGGGGATTGGTGAGATAAACATTGTCCTCAATATAGGTTGGAAGCGTATCAAAATCCGGATCTCCGCTCAAAAGCGCCGGAACGTCATTCTTTTGGAAATATTCATCAAGGTTATTCATCCAGTTGGAAAAATCGCCCTTCGTCATGTATTCGTCGGGAGAAAAATTCGTACCCTTGCTGCAACTGATAATCCCGACCTCACAGGCCTTGTTGATGTATCGCGGATACCACCACATATATCCCCTGTCCGGAAAAACGTCATTGAACGGAACCGTCTGGCTTTTGACGCCTTCGGGACCTCCAAGGAGAGCCTCCAGTTCGGAATAGTATTTCCATTTCATTAAATCATTCGCGTTCAAAAGGATTTTCAGGGCTTCGATGCGCGTCACAATTCTTGCAGGTTTGAAAGGACTCCCGGGTTCCTCATAATACCCGTTGACGATTGCCAGCATGGTTGCCTTGTTAATGGCGTCAATAAAGGGCGTTCCTGCCGGCACATCGGGATAAAGTTGCATATCGGAGGTATCCAGGGTCGACTGGGCGCTGGCAAGTGGAACCATGCGCTCCAGCAAAGTCGACGGATGGTACGACTCCAGATTACTCAGAAGACTTAATCCTTCAAAAGAGGAGTATGAGGAGAAGATCCCCAGACAATCTCGTCTATAAATATTA
>JAYRRV010000089.1:0-5880 GCA_041909955.1 Candidatus Altimarinota bacterium | reverse complement strand
TCCAGAAAGTATTCATGGTTTACCTCTTCGGAAACCGCAAACTCTTCAAGCCTTTGCTCACGATTTTCGGAGGACTTTTCCTTGTCAGTTTGATCGGTTTCATCTATTTTTAGGTGGCGTGCACGAAGCGTGCGAAGTGCACCTTTTTAAGCCCCACCATGGCGATTTTCCCGTTCAAAAAAAAGAGGAGCAGCGGCACCTCCAGCAACATTGCCGAGCTTCGCTCTCCATACATGAAGAAACCCGCGATCACGGGTAAATTTTTCAAGCGCGGCAAACGAAAAAAATCCCTGGCCATTCCAACCATACAACCCAAAACAATTTCAAAGGCAAAAGGGATACTGACGCTTATCGTTGCCGTGGCTGTGGCGGGGGGACTCGTGTACCTTGTCGGGTTTTCCGGCTTTTTTGACATAAAAAGCTGGGAAATAACGGAAGACGGGAACAAAATAACCAATGACGAACCGCTCAACGACCTCATGAAAAAGCAGAAATATAAAAACCTCGTTTTTCTTGACGACAAGCAGGTTACGGCACAGATAAAGGCACTCCATCCGGAAGTGAAGAAAGTGATCGTCAAAAAAATCTTCCCCCAGAAAATCAAGGTTGAAATTGAAAAATATCCAATTGTTGCTAACATAGTGAATGTCGTCCAGGGTATCCAAAAAAAATTCCTGGTCGACACCAAGGGTTTTCTGGCCGACGAAAACACTGAAAATCCGGAACTTCCCTTCATAAAAATCTTCACGAATGAGGTCTTCACGGTACGGACAATCGGGATCGAGGAGGACAAACTGACGTATATCATGAACGCCATCACCCTCTTCCAGGAAAAATTCGCCATGAAGGTGATCAACGCGGAATATCACGTACGCGAACGGGAAGTGCACCTCCAGACAGAAAAAAACTTCATGGTCTGGATCGACACGGAAAAAGACCTCGCCGAACAGATGGAGAAGCTGAAAAAAGCACTGCCTAAGCTGAATATCTACAACACCCCGCTGGAATACATCGACTTGAGAATTGCGGGAACCGACAACCAGAAAGTGATCTTCAAACCCCGGAAGTAACGCTCGCGCCCACATCCTCCCTTCTAAACCCTACCTTCTAAGTCTCCATTCTCTCACCCTTAAACTATGATCTGGGCAATCGTCGGAATCATCATCGGCATCATACTGGGACTTGGCATCAACTTCCCCATCCCGCTGGAACTCACCAAGTACTCCGCCGTGGTCATCATGGGCATTCTGGATTCTCTTTTCGGTGCCATCCGCGCGGAAATCACGAACGACCGGTTTGACGCGATCATATTCATTACCGGACTCCTCTTTAACATCATTTTATCCATTGCCATCACCCTCTTAGGTGACAAACTCGGGCTGGATCTCTATCTGGCGGCCACCTTCGTCTTCACGTTCCGCATCTTCTCCAACATCGGCACGACTCGTCGCGCCGTTCTGCAGAGTTTGATCGAAAACAAGGAAAAAACCTCCACCCTTTCAACCTAAAGTCGGGTTGAAGAAAAAGGCCAAATCTGGTATACTAAAGAAAAGCAAACAAAGCTCTCAAAAAAACACCAAATCTTTAAAAAGAAACAAAATGTCACAAGCTTCAAAAATCGCCCTTCTTAAAGAAATGCTGGATTCAGCCGAATCCAACGTACGTTCGGCAAAACAAATCCTGAACGAAATGACCGGCGGATCCTCAAAAACGCAGTACAGCGCCATGGCCGAAAAAGTCGGTTCCATGAGCAGCAACAACGAACGACATGTTATTGAGGGGGTTTTTGACGGACAGAACATGATCGGTCCGGACAAAAAAACGTACTCCGTACCTGCAAACTACGCCAGTAAATCCAAACTCGTCCCCGGTGACATTCTCAAACTCACCATCATGGAGGACGGGTCTTTCGTATACAAACAAATTGGCCCGGTGGAACGCAAAAAAATCATCGGTACACTCACCTACGAAGACGGCCAGTACAAAGTGATTGCCAACGGAAAAGCCTACAAGGTACTCCTGGCGTCTGTCACATACTTCCGCGCGGAAGTCGGTGACAGAATCACCATCATCATCCCGGAACTCGAAGACAGCGACTGGTCGGCCATTGAAAACGTCCTGCCAAAAAGCCTGGACGACGATGACAAAGACTTCGCCGACCTGGACATCTAAATATAAAACACAAAAACTAAAACCAAAAAACTATGGCAGTACAACTTGAAAAAATATTCAGGACGGCCGTCCAGTACAAGGCTTCCGATATTTACATCACCACGGGTTCCAAACCGGTTCTCCGCATCAACGGAGACATTGTATTGATCGAGGAACACCCGGTTCTCACCAAGAAAATGGCCGAGGACTACCTCCTGGAACTCATGACTGACGAGCAGAAGAAGTTCTTCGCCACAAATCTTGACCTGGATTTCTCCATCGATATCGAAAGTATCGCCCGCTTCCGCGTGAACATGTTTGTCCAACGCAAAGGAATGGGGGCGGCTTTTCGTCTGATTCCGGAAGTCGTCTACAGCCTTGACGAACTGGGGCTACCGGAGCAGCTCAAGAAAATCACCAAATTCAGCAACGGCATCATCATTGTCACTGGCCCCACCGGTTCGGGTAAATCGACCACCATGGCGGCCGTACTCAACGAGATCAACAACAATGAGGCACTGCATGTCATCACCGTTGAAGACCCGATCGAATTCGTCCATGAAAATAAAAAATGCATCTTTGAACAACGGGAAGTCAAGAACCACACCAAAAGCTTTCACAACGCCCTTCGTTCCGTCCTGCGTGAAGATCCGGACGTAGTGTACATCGGTGAAATGCGCGACCTGGAAACCATCGCCCTGGCCATTACCGCGGCGGAAACGGGACAGCTGGTGCTCGCGACCCTGCACACCAGCGGAGCCGCCAAATCCGTCGACCGCATCATCGACGCCTTCCCATTTGAACAGCAAAACCAAATCCGCGCCCAGCTTTCAGAAAGTCTGAGGGCCGTAGTTTGGCAGAACCTTCTCAAGACGAAAGACGGAAAAGGACGCATCGCGGCGCTGGAAATCATGTTCAACAACACCGCCATCGCCAACATGATCCGCAAATCCAAAACCCATCAGATCGATTCCGCCATCGAGACCGGTTTCAAGGAGGGCATGCAGACGATGAAAAAATCCGTCACCGATCTTCTGGAAGCCGACCTTATTACAGAAGAGGAAGCCCTGGCGAACGTTCCGGTGGAATTCGAGGCGTAATTTTTATAAACAAAACCAAAAGTACGGTTCCTAGATACCGTACTTTTTTGTTGAGCAGACGACAAACTTCAAATATTCACCCTCCGGAAAATTAATATTGAGCGGATGATCGACCGGCTGGCTTTTCTGTTCCAAAATTACCAATTCACGGTGAGACTGGAGCGCGGATTTGAATAAAATGGTCCGAAAAAGTTCGGGGGAAACATGGGAGGAACAGGAAGAAGTCACCAGAATACCGTCATCATCCAACAACTGGAGAGCCTTATGATTGAGTTTCATGTAGGCATTCGCCCCGTGATTAAGACTCTCCTTGTTTTTCACGAACGCCGGCGGATCCACGACAACCACACCGTATTTTTCATCATTTTTAGCTTGTTCATCAAGAAAATCAAAGACATCCTTCATCACAAAAACATGCTTGGAGGAATCAAAACCGTTCAACGAAAAATTCCTGCGGGCAAGTTCTAGCGCAGGTCCGGAAATATCAACGCTTGTGACTTTTTTGGCACCGCCCGCCAGAGCCGAAACGGAAAACCCTCCGGAATAGGAAAAAAGGTTCAGAACGTTTTTCCCCCGAATGTATTTCCGCAAAGCCAGACGGTTCTCCCGCTGATCAAGAAAAAATCCGGTCTTCTGGCCGGTTTTGATATCGACTGAAAACTTTAAGCCATGCTCAAGGATTTGATGGTCCGCCGGAGGTTCCTTCCCATACAAAACTCCCGTCGGCATCGTCGTTAGTCCGTCTCTTTTCCTCACTTCCACATCACTTCGTTCATAAATTCCCTTGGGGTTCACAATTTTTGCCAAAGCATCAACAACCATGGGACGCAGGTGGTCCATCCCCAGAGTATGAATCTGAATAACGGCAAAATCACCATAGACATCAACAATCAGGCCGGGAAGCCCGTCACTCTCCCCGAACACCAGGCGGAAGGCATCCGTGTCCGAAAAATCCAGAAATCTCTTTCGTAACGCAAGTTTTTCCTTAAATTTTCCGGCAAAAAACTCCGTATCGATAACCTTTTCGTCAAACGCCAGAAAACGAAGGGCGATCTGGGAACGGCCGTTGTAGTAAGCGGTCCCCACACACCTTCCCTCCGAATCCTCAACATGGACCAGGCCACCGTTTCCAAGCCCTTTGGGAACACGCTGGATCGCCCGGGAAAACACCCATGGATGACGGAAGTGCAAAGATTTCTCCCTGCCGGAATGCAGCTGTACTCGTGGATACACCAGAAAGTGTAATAATTCGTGAAAACCGGGAAAACGCAGCCCGGGAAGGGACGATGGTGGACCTTAGGGGACTTGAACCCCTGGCCTCTTCCATGCCATGGAAGCGCTCTAGCCAACTGAGCTAAAGGCCCGCGAGTGATACGGAGGGACTTTAGCTTTCGCTAAAGGCCCAAAAACGGGACTAGTTTATCCAAAGTTTCACGTTTCCACAAGACGAGCTTACTCATTGTCAAAAAAGCCAAAAAATGATAGAATATATGGAAGGAAATAAAAACCAAATTATGCGCATCCAAACATTGAAAAACGTCACTTGGGGAACCGTAATTCTTCAAACGATGTTGAGTATTGTGCTCGCGTTAGGAATTCACGGTGCGGTACTTGCAGGCCCTGACCCGGCTCCGCCGGCTTCAGGCTCCTCAACAACCGCCAACACCGACACGTTCAGCGTGGGCAAATACCTGAAAGCGCCGGACCAGGGGCAAAAATATTTTGAAGGCACCAACAAAGGAAACCCCATCGCAAGTTTCATTATCCAGGCCATCAACTTCCTCATTCTCACCATAGGCTCGGTCTGTTTCGTCGCTATAGTGATCGGAGGGTTCACCCTCATGACTTCCCACGGAAACGAAAACCAGTTAACGAAGGGAAAAGACATTATTACCTACGCCATCATCGGCCTGGTCATAACGCTCACCGCCTATTATATCGTCGCCTTTGTTCAAAGCACTTTCTATGAATTACCAAGCAAATAACCCGGCACAAAAAATATCATATGCCATTCTGTGCGGACTCATGATGTTCCAAACAATAATGTTGAACGTCCCCGTAGCTCAGGCGGCCGAATTAAGCTGTGAAGACGCAAAGGATCCTGCAAAAAACAAAGGATTCGTGGTCACCACCCTCGAAGAACAGATCGGTGAACCAAAATCCGGCTCGGACGAAAGCGTCATCAACTGTTTCCGTGAAACAAAATGCACGACCGTGACCGACGACAAGGGAAAAGAATCGAAGTCCTGTACATCATTGGTCAAAACCAGCTGCGCCATAAGCGCGGACACCCAGTGCAAACGCATCCAGATCATTTTTGCCAGGTCCGGCGCCGGACTGCTGTATTCCTATATCCAGCGTATTTACGTCTGGGCGGCAAGCACCATCGGTATCGTCGCGGTATTTTTCATCGTCCTGGGAGGCATCGAAATGTCGACCGCGCAGGCCGATTCAGGAAAGATCGAAAAAGCCAAGGAACGCATCATGCAATCGTTGGGAGGTCTGGTCATTCTATACCTCTCCGCGCTGATTCTCTACACCATCAATCCGAACTTTTTCACACAATAAGCATGAATAAGATTGCAGGCATCATCCTGGGAATACTGGTTCTGACATCATTGACCGCGGG
>JAYRRV010000088.1:0-7029 GCA_041909955.1 Candidatus Altimarinota bacterium | reverse complement strand
TTCAAGTATTCATAATGTGATCCGCTGCCAATGATAATCAGCTCTTTTCCGATTTTGTTAAAAAGCTGTACCGCCAGGTCGATCTTTTTATACGGCGAAAGGGTGGAAACAATAAGAAAGTAGTTGTTGTGTTCCTTCTGCGCCTGAAAACGGCGGGTATCCACCGGGGGGTACAGAATCTCCGCTTCCTTGCGGTAGTATTTTTTTATCCTTTTCCTTACATGGTTGGAGTTGGCGAGGTAAAAATCCGGGCGGTCCGATGCAATTTGATCCCATTCCCGGACCTTGTGCACGATTCTGTTCGCCAGAATTTTTTTCAGCCCACCCGCCTGCTGTTCACGTAAATATTCATGGGTGTAGTCCCAGGCGTATCTCATGGGTGAATGACAGTAGCAGACATGCTGGGCCGAAGATGGCATCAGTACGCCATGTGCGTACGCCCCGCTGGAACTGATGATGAGGTCAAATTCACTGAGATCGAAAGATTCGATGGCCCGGGGCATGAGCGGCAGTAAATATTTCTGTCTTTTCCGCAAAAAGTCAGGAAATTTTTGTAAAAAAGATGTTCGGACTCTGCCAGCCGGAAAAACTTTCCCGCAGACTTCTTTATCGTACAAAAGGGTATAGATGGGGGCATCCGGATAAAGATCGGCAAACACCTTCAACACCCGCTCCGCTCCTCCGAGCTTCACCAAAAAATCATGGACAAGGGCGATCTTCACGGAAAAATTCAAAAGAAAAAGGCGCCATCATTGTACTGAAAGGGCGCCTTTTAGTAAACGGGGGGAAAAATTAACCGTTGTGAAAAGTATTTCTTTCGGCAACAGTTTGTTCACCTTTTTTCGGATCCTTGATATTGACTCCAAGGGTGGCCAGAATCGCCTGGCGTTCAGGGAAAGCCATAGCACGGAGCTCGTCGGGGGTTTTTCCCGTGGATTCCTGAATAAAACGCTCATAGTCGCCATCGAATAGTTCGCGGAGATCTCTTTGTGCTTCGGATGGGGTTTCACCAGCCATACAAATAATTTAAAAGATACGGATGCGAATTAAAACATTAAATTTAACGTTAGTCAAGAATATTTGCCAAGAACATTACGAATACCTACAATCAGAGCATGCTCATTCTTGGTGCCCACATGTCGATAGCAGGAGGATTCGCCCAGGCGGCCCAAAATACCGCCGCCCTCAGAATCGAACAGTTCGGCTGCAACGCTATGCAGTTTTTTACCAAATCCCCTCGGGGAAGGATGGTGAAACCGATTGACCCGGCCGACGCGCAGGCTTTCAAGGGTCTGTGCAAAAAACATGCAATTCGCCACGTCGTGGCGCACAGTTCGTACTTATTGAACTTCGGAAAACCGGCAAGCCAGGTGCCGTGGGCGATCAAAGACATCGTGGCCGACTTTGACCGGCTGCACACCCTGGGTGGTCACGGCATTGTGGTGCACATTGGAAAATCTTTGGACGGGGAACGGGAGCCGGCCGTGCGCAACGTTATAGAAAACGCTAAAAAAATCATCGACCTTACGGAAAAAACGGGACTTCAGTACATTCTGGAAAACACGGCCGGCCAGGGGAGCGAAATAGGCTTTCGTCTGGACGAACTCGGCCTGATCTGGAAGGAACTCAAAAGCTTCAGCCCGCGGATAAAATCCTGCCTGGATACCGCACACATTTGGGCTGCCGGCTATGACATCAGCACAAAAGACGGCGCCGAAAAAACGCTCAAAGAGTACGACCAGATGGTCGGAATCGACACACTTTCCTGTTTCCACTTCAACGACTCAAAAAAACTTTTGGGAAGCAGGGTAGACCGTCACGACAACATCGGCTGCGGGAATATTGCCCTGGAAGGGCTTAAAACCATCGTCCTGTTCGCGGAAAAACATTCCATCCCGCTCATCATGGAAACACCGGAAAAGGATGGGAAAACCCACCTGGACGACCTGAAAGTGGTCAGGGAATTTTTCAACTAACGCTTCCAGTATTTCATCAGTTCCACAAGCGGCAGGGTGTTCAACACATCTTTCGCCTCCACCCACCCGCGCTTTGCCACGGAAATACCAAAATCCAGGTTCACCATCTGATTGGTATGGTGAGCGTCGGAATCCACAGTGAATTTCGCACCTTTGTCTTTGGCCATTTTGCAGTAGTAGTCAAACAGATCCAGACGCGCGGGCTGGCCGTCAATTTCAAGAGCCACATGGTGTTCGATCGCCGCATCGATAACTTGTTCCATATCCACCGCATACGGTTCGCGCTCATTAATCAATCGCCCGCTCGGGTGTCCAAGAATTTTCACATAAGGATTTTTCAGGGCTTTCAGGATGCGCGCCGTCATTTCCTCTTCGGTCATCTTAAAACGGGAATGGACCGAAGCCACCACGATATCCATCTTCGCCAGCACTTTGTCCGGCAGATCCATGGAACCGTCGGGCATAATGTCGCACTCAACGCCTTTCAGAATTCTGAAGGGGACGACCTCTCTGCGCGATCCGTGGAGTTCCGGAACATGTTTCCCGTTTTTTGCGGCTTTCTCATAACCTTTATTGATCGCATCGATCTCGTCCCACTGGAGTTCAAACCGGTCCGTCGTGAGTCCATGAGCCACCTTCACGGCGGGGGAATGGTCGGTGAGGGTAAAATACTCAAATCCCGCTTCGTAATAGGCTCGCGCCACTTCCTGAATTTCCTGGCTGCCGTCGCTCCATTTGCTGTGGACGTGCATATCTCCGCGTAAATCGCCGCGTTCCACGGGGTGAATGAGTTTGCCGGCCAGTCCCGTTTCAATTTCACCACGGTCCTCGCGCATTTCCGGAGGAATATACGGAAGCCCGACGGTTTGAAAAACCTCCTCTTCGGTTGCTCCGCCAATCAAAATCTCATCGGGTTCATCTTTGCCTTTGACCTTTTTCAGTTTGAAAACCCCGTACTCGCTGATTTTAAGTCCCATTTTTTTTGCGCGGTCGCGGATGACGATGTTATGGGCTTTGGAACCGGTAAAATAATGGAGCGCGGCACCGAATATCTTCATGTCCAAAACACGCAGATCCGTCTGGATTCCGGATTGCAGCAAAATAGCCGACTTTGTCTCTCCGTTTGCCAGAACTTTTTCCGTTTCAGGAAACTTCAAAAAGTATTCCATGATTTTGGCCGTATACTTTTTGGGATTTTTCGTTGAAACCAGAATATCAATATCACCGATGGTTTCTTTCATTCGGCGCAGGCTTCCTGCGTAGCAGGCCTGTTCGACCCCGGGTCCCTTCTCCATGTAAGTGACTAGTTTTTTGGCCTAGTGGAGCGCTTCCGAGAGCATCATCCGTTCGGTGTGTTTGTCGTAATCTTTCAGCGCAATGAGAATTTCCGCCTCGCTTTTTTCTCCCATTTTGGGAAGATCGCGCAGTTTTCCTTCCTCCGCCGCTTTGCGGAGTTTTTCAATGGAGTCGATCTTCAACTCCGAATAAAAAAGCTTCACTTTTTTTGGACCCACCCCGCGCACGCGCAATATATCCAGCAACCCCTTATCAAACTTTTTGAGCAGATCCTGATGATAGGCACACTTGCCGGTCGTGAGCATTTCGACGATTTTTGCGGCAAGGTCCTTGCCGATTCCAGGGATCTCTTCCAGCTGTTTGGGATCCTCGTCAAAAACATCCCTGAGTTCCCGGGGCAGATTCAGGATGTTCAGCGCGGCCTTCTGGTACGCCAGAACACGGAACCGGTTCTCCCCGTTGATATCAAGAATGTCACCGATCTCCTGGAAAATTTGCGCAATTTTTTGGTTGTCCATAAAACATCAGGTAACTCTGCTCTCGACTCATCCATTCTATCACATTATAATGAACCCATGAACGACCATCTTGATCCCGAAAAACTCAAGATACCCGCCTACATGCGCAAGAAGGCGATAGTTCGGCAGTCGCGCCAGAAGCTCATTCTTACGGCTTTGGACCGTAAACAGGCAGGATTGGGGGTGCATTCTCAAAAGGCTCTGGCTCCCGTGAAGGTGAAAGAGAAATCTTACTCGAACGTCAAAAAACAACCAACGATAAAAAACTCCAGGGCGACCTCATTTCCGGCAAAATCCAACCCGTTCCTTGGAGACATTTTCCGGAACAATTCGGAACCCGTTCGTGAAAAAATGCAGCCGGTTGACGATGAAACGGAACAGCAATTACAACCACAAGTGCGGCATCAAGCGCCGACTGGATTCGCGGAAATTCATCCGGTCGGACAGATTACGGCATATTTCGAAAAAATCCAGGTCGCAGTCATCAAACTCCATAAGCCCCTCCGGATCGGTGACATCATCCAGATCACAGCGGAGGACATCCTCTTTCAGCAGCCGGTCGACTCCATGCAGATCAACCGCAAGCCGGTAAAAATCGCAAAAAAAGGTTCCGAAATCGGACTCAAAGTAAGCCACGAACCGGCCCTCAATGGCGCCGTATACAAGGTGTTACTCTGAAACAGTTTTTCCAACCTTGGCCCCCCCGTAAAGCGGAAGTTCAATCACCGCAGTAGCCCCTGAACGATCTGATGAGCTCTCCAGTTCATCATGTGAATGGAGTTGCGAATTGTTCATCAAACTCAGCTCTCCTCCCATTTCACGGACAAGGCGTCTGGACCTCCATAAGCCTATACCGTGGCCGCCCTTCCCAGAAAACCCCTTGGAGAATAATTTATTTCGGATGGCTTCGGGAATTCCTGGGCCGTTATCGGTGAAAAATATCTGAACAAGTCCGAGAATACTGGGATGAACACGCAAAGTAACAGAAATCGAGGGGGAATCAATACCCCGGAGCACTTCTATCGCATTCGTCATCAAATTTGAGAGGACTTCAAAAAGTTTGGTATTGTCTCCAAGAATCGAAACATCGTCATCGATATGGCTCTCAAAACGAACCCCCTCGGCATCCGTAAGCATGCTCCAGGAAGTAGTCATGGTCCGCAACACACGGCTCAAGGGTATGGTCTTGAACGAAGGGTTCTCGGAGGGATCAGTAGGCGGTATATCGGAGGGCTTCTTCTGGGCGCTGTCGATAATTCCCAATATTTGGTGGGAAGCCTGGTCGATAATATCGATCATCTCCTGCAACTGCTTGTTACGGGGACAATTATGGGCATCAATCTCCCTTCTCATAAGCGAGGCCGCGTTGAGCAGATACGCCAGGGGGTTAGCAACCTCATGACGCAATACCCTCAGATCACGCAGATCAAGGGCGACCGGTGACGTGTCGGGATCGACGACATCCTCCTCGGCAGCAAGTGCGCGGTGCAACTCGCTGATGCGGCTCGGAACAACCAAAGAGGGCCGGGATGGAGCGATACCGGAATATGGTGGGCATAAAGCCCTTTGACCATCATCACCTTCCGTAGCCTGATGATCTGGACCGGAGTCCTGACCGGCGGGAACTTCGTCCATGTCCCGAGCGCTGCCCTTTTCATTGCGAGATGTCATAGAAAAAGAATCAAATTCCCATGTAAGCCTGAATTAAACCCCAGCTTGCATAATAACGCAAGTCAATCCTGAATCAAAACCCGAACAGGGTGTCGTAGGTTTTTTTCGCTGCTTTCTCCCAGGAGAACTTATTCAATTGCGCCTCTTCCCTGCCGATAAGCTGGCTGACCAGAACACCGTCGGCTGCAAGCCGTTTTAACCCGACACTCAGCTCCTCAACTTTCTCCGGATTCACCAGGAACGCCGCATTCCCGGCGACCTCGGGGAGTGAGGATGTTTTGGAAGTGAGCACCGGTTTCCGGTGAGCAAAAGCTTCGAGGACAGGAAGTCCAAACCCTTCATATAGGGAGGGGAAAGCAAAAATCCGGCAGTTTTCCAGCAAAAAAGCTTTTTCCCTCTCGGTGATATAGCCGGGGGCAAAGACGCTCTTTTCCAGCTTCAGTTCAAGAACTCTCTTCCAAATATTTTCAAAACCCACTCCGCGTTTTCCTGCGAGAATCAGCTTCCACCCGGGAAACTCGACGGAAAACCTGCCAAACGCTTCCACAAGGCGCTGGAGATTTTTTTTCGTCTCCAACCGCCCTACGTAAAGGATGAACAGATCGCGGTCTTTCATGAAAAACTGCTCCTGGTATTTTTTAACCTCATCTTCCGCCCATCGCTGGAATGGGGGGATTTCAGGCGCCCCGTGGGGAATTACGATGATTTTCTCGGGATCGCAGCGGTAAAAATGAATCAGATCCTGCTTGGTGGCCTCACTGGGAACAATCAGTTTCCAGGCTTTTTTTACAGCCTTTTTGGTTGAACTGTTCAGCAGCCACATCTGAAACCAGGAATAGGAATCCTTGAGGTGTTTGAAGGCAACGTCATGAATCGTGATGACAGATTTTTTCGGAGCGAACAGTGGAAGCGTGTGCGAAGGGACAAACAGCACATCAATACGCTTCAAGAGCATTTCCAGTGTGAGCCTGAGGAACGTCCAAAATCTGGGGAAGGGGATAATCCGTTTGCGAACATTAAAAGGGAGTTCGACCCGGGGTTGAAAATCGGAGGGAGAATAGAGGCGCACTTCCGTATTGTGCTCACGTCCCAAAAGAGGGATCAATTCATTGAGAAGATGGAACGAGTACCATTCCACCCCCGTAGCCTCGGGGTGGCCGTAACGCGACGCATCTATGCCGACAACCATAGTGAAAGATAACATTCAGGGGGTCATTATAGCGCATTAAAAAACCCGCGCCAGTACCAACCCGTTAACACGCTTAAAACCGGCCTCCTTCAGAGCCGCGGCGGCATTGTTCAACGTGGAAAGGGTCGTGGCAATGTCGTCGACCAGAAAAATTGTAGACCCTTGGTATCTGCCGTGAGCATTAACTTCAGCTGAACCGCCTGCGTGAACCCTGAAAGCATTGCGGACGTTTATCGCCCGTTCTTCACGAGAGAGCTCCATCTGGGGTTTTGAATAATGAATTCTCTCAAGCAGATCGGCCCGGACAACATTCAAAAAACCTGCCTCCCGCGCGTGGTGAACAACAGCCGAACAGAGGAGCTCGGATTGGTTGAAACCT